>NZ_SJWW01000014.1:0-63240 GCF_004352745.1 Streptococcus sp. KCJ4932
AAATAGGAAGGAATGATTTTTTCAAAAAATCAATACAATCAAAGGAGAGCGGATAGCATGACAAAAGCAGATGTTATTTTTAAAGAAAATATCAAAAAAATTATGAATGAAGGGGTATTTTCAGAGAATGCACGTCCTGTTTACCAAAGTGGTGGGCAAGCAAATTCTAAATATGTAACAGGTGCTTTTGCGGAATACGACCTTAGTAAAGGTGAGTTCCCAATTACAACCCTTCGTCCTATTCCCATTAAAAGTGCTATCCGTGAAATCTTTTGGATTTATCAAGATCAAACCAATGATCTTTCAGTTTTAAATGACAAATATAATGTTAAATATTGGAATGATTGGGAAGTTGATGGCACTGGTACAATCGGCGAACGCTATGGTGCAGTTGTTAAAAAACACGATATTATTCGTAAAATCTTAAAACAACTCGAAGAAAATCCATGGAATCGTCGCAATGTTATCTCGCTTTGGGATTACGAAGCTTTTGAAAATACAGACGGGCTTTTGCCATGTGCTTTCCAAACTATGTATGATGTCCGTCGTGTTGACGGTGATATTTACCTTGATGCGACATTGACACAACGCTCAAATGATATGTTGGTCTCTCATCACATCAATGCCATGCAATACGTAGCGCTTCAAATGATGATTGCCAAACATTTTGGTTGGAAAGTTGGTAAATTCTTCTATTTTGTTAATAATCTACATATTTATGATAATCAGTTTGAACAAGCAGAAGAATTATTACGCCGTCAACCAACTGACTGTCAACCGCGTTTGGTTTTGAATGTGCCCGATGGAACAGATTTCTTTGATATTAAACCAGAAGATTTTGAATTAGTTGATTACGAACCCGTTAAACCGCAATTGAAATTTGATTTGGCTATTTAATCTTTTTCAGTGGCTTTCGTATCGCATCTCAGCATTTTTATAGGAAATCTGATAAAATGAAAGTAATGAATGAGAGGACAATATGACAAAGAAAATCGTTGCAATCTGGGCGGAAGATGAAAATCGCTTAATCGGGGTAGATGATAGATTACCTTGGCGTCTCCCAAAAGAATTGAAACATTTTAAAGAAACAACGATGGGACAAGCCTTGTTGATGGGACGTGTTACCTTTGATGGGATGAAACGTCGCATTTTACCAGGTCGCGAAACTTTGATTTTGACACGTGATAAAAACTTTGAAGCCGATGGTGTGACAGTTGTTCATGATGTAGAACAAGTCCTTGATTGGTTTAAAACTCACGACAAAACCCTTTATATCGTTGGTGGGGCAAGTATCTATAAAACTTTTTTGCCATACTGTGATGCTATCGTTAAGACAACGGTTCATGGTGAATTTGAAGGTGATACTTATTTCCCAGATCTTGATTTAAAAGCCTTTAAAAAGGTTTCAGAGTCATTTAACGAAAAAGATGACAAAAACGCCTACGATTTTACGATTACAGTTTTTGAAAAATAAAAATAACACAGGGAGAAAGGAATGCAGAGAAGTATTTTTGGTGTGTTCACGGCTCTACTAGCAGTTATCTGTTTTTTGTGTGCTCTCCCAGCACTTAGAAAAAAACGTTATGGGTTAGCTGTCCTTTTGTTTTTGAATGCCTTTACTAATGTAGTAAATACCATTCATGCCGTGTATGGTACCTTGTTTTAATAAATAGAGAAAGTATAAAGTTAGAGAGAACGAAAAATGGTTGGAAATCGAACAAATGATGTAAAAGTTTATTGCTCATTTTGTGGAAAAAGCCAAGACGAAGTAAAAAAAATCATTGCCGGAAATAACGTATTTATCTGTAATGAATGTGTGGCTTTATCACAAGAGATTATTAAAGAGGAGTTAGCAGAAGAAGTTCTCGCAGATTTGGCTGAAGTTCCAAAACCAAAAGAATTATTGGCAACCCTCGATGAATATGTTGTCGGTCAAGAACGCGCTAAACGTGCCCTCGCAGTGGCTGTATATAACCACTACAAACGTGTTTCTTTTGCCGAAAGTCGTGATGAAGAAGATGTTGAATTACAAAAATCTAACATCCTATTAATCGGACCAACTGGTTCAGGGAAAACATTCCTTGCCCAAACTTTGGCGAAAAGTTTAAACGTTCCATTTGCGATTGCTGACGCGACATCATTGACAGAAGCAGGATATGTTGGAGAGGACGTTGAAAATATCCTTTTGAAACTCATCCAAGCTGCTGATTTTAATATTGAACGTGCAGAACGTGGTATCATCTACGTGGATGAAATTGATAAAATTGCCAAAAAAGGCGAAAATGTTTCAATCACTCGTGACGTTTCAGGTGAAGGTGTTCAACAAGCTCTCCTTAAAATTATCGAAGGAACAATCGCTAGCGTGCCACCACAAGGTGGTCGTAAACACCCTAACCAAGAAATGATTCAAATCAATACTAAGAATATCCTTTTCATCGTTGGTGGTGCTTTTGATGGTATTGAAGATATTGTTAAACAACGTCTCGGTGAAAAAGTTATTGGTTTTGGTCAAAACAACCGCAAGATCGATGAAGACGCTTCTTACATGCAAGAAATCATCTCAGAGGATATTCAAAAATTTGGTTTGATTCCTGAATTTATCGGACGCTTGCCAGTCGTTGCTGCGCTTGAACAATTGACAACAGATGATTTGGTGCGTATCTTGACAGAACCCCGTAATGCTTTGGTTAAACAATACCAAACACTTCTATCATATGATGGTGTTGAGTTGGAATTTGATGAAGATGCTCTTCAAGCAATCGCTAATAAAGCAATCGAACGTAAGACAGGTGCACGTGGACTTCGTTCAATCATTGAAGAAACTATGATGGATATCATGTTTGAAATTCCAAGTCGTGAAGAAGTTACTAAAGTTCGTATCACAAAAGATGCCGTTGAAGGCAAAGATAAACCAATTTTAGAGATTGCCTAAGGAGGAGAGAATGACTGAGTATTTAAATACCCATAATGCCTCACTTCTGTTAAGTGCAGCTAATAAATCACATTACCCACAAGATGAGCTTCCTGAAGTTGCTCTTGCTGGTCGTTCAAATGTTGGTAAATCTAGTTTTATTAACACTCTTTTAGGACGTAAGAATTTGGCTCGTACTTCTAGTAAGCCTGGTAAAACACAATTATTGAATTTCTATAACATCGATGACAAGTTACGTTTTGTCGATGTTCCAGGATATGGTTATGCTAAAGTATCTAAAGCTGAACGTGCTAAATGGGGCAAAATGATTGAAGAATACCTTGTTAGCCGTGATAATTTGCGTGCGGTAGTTAGTTTGGTAGACTTCCGTCATGACCCAAGTGCTGATGACATTCAGATGTATGAATTCTTGAAGTACTATGAAATTCCAGTTATCGTGGTAGCAACAAAAGCTGATAAAATTCCACGTGGTAAATGGAACAAGCATGAATCAGCTATCAAGAAAAAATTGAATTTTGATAAATCTGATAAGTTTGTTGTCTTCTCATCGGTTGACCGTACTGGTTTGGATGAAGCGTGGGATAGCATTTTAGAAGAATTGTAATAATGAAAGCTTGAAATGAAAATTTCAGGCTTTTTTTCATTGTTATAGTTTTTAACTAAGTGCTTGATAGTTAAAGTCTATTATCATTTCTGAAAATCTTGTGATATGATAGATATATTACGGATTGAGAGGCTTATATGGAAAATCATAATTTTGAAAATGAAGGTCAATTCCAGCGTAAGATGACGAGCAGGCATTTGTTTATGTTATCTTTAGGTGGGGTTATTGGGACAGGCTTGTTTTTAAGTTCTGGTTACACGATTGCTCAGGCAGGTCCTTTAGGAGCTGTTTTATCTTATCTGGTTGGAGCAGTTGTCGTTTATCTGGTCATGTTATCCTTGGGAGAACTAGCTGTTGCTATGCCAGTTACTGGATCATTTCACACTTATGCGACACGGTTTATTAGTCCAGGAACAGGTTTTACAGTAGCTTGGCTTTACTGGATTTGTTGGACGGTGGCTCTTGGAACGGAATTCTTAGGAGCAGCAATGCTTATGGGGCGTTGGTTCCCAGATGTTCCGACTTGGCTTTTTGCGACGTTATTTGCTTTAGTCATTTTTGCTATCAATGCACTGAGTGTTCGTAGCTTTGCAGAAGCTGAGTCTTTCTTTGCTTCAATTAAAGTGATTGCTATTATCATCTTTATTGTGTTGGGTCTGGGTGCAATGCTTGGTTTAGTGAGTTTTGAAGGTCAACATAAAGCAATCTTATTTACCAATCTAACTGCTAATGGTGCTTTCCCAAAAGGTTTTGCTGCTCTGGTTTCAGTGATGTTGGCGGTTAATTATGCTTTCTCTGGAACTGAGCTTATCGGGATTGCGGCTGGTGAGACAGACAATCCAAAAGAGGCTGTGCCAAAAGCGATTAAGACAACTATCGGACGTTTGGTCATTTTCTTTGTTTTGACCATTCTCGTCTTGGCATCACTTTTGCCAATGAAAGAGGCAGGAGTGTCAACGGCGCCGTTTGTTGATGTTTTTGACAAAATGGGAATTCCATTTGCGGCTGACATGATGAATTTTGTTATCCTAACGGCCATTTTATCAGCTGGAAATTCCGGACTCTATGCTTCAAGTCGCATGCTGTGGTCACTAGCCAATGAAGGCATGTTATCGAAAAAGATTGTTAAAATCAATGAACACGGTGTGCCAATGCGTGCTCTCTTGTTATCAATGATTGGTGCAGTACTGGCTTTATTTTCAAGTATTTATGCAGCCGATACGGTTTATCTTGCTTTGGTATCTATTGCTGGTTTTGCTGTGGTTGTTGTCTGGCTATCAATTCCTCTTGCGCAGATTAATTTTCGAAAGAGTTTTTTGAAGAATCATTCTCTAGATGAGTTGTCGTACAAAACGCCAATGACGCCAGTCTTGCCTTACTTTACAATTGTACTGTTGTTAATTTCTATTGTCGGAATTGCTTGGGATGCATCGCAAAGAGCAGGTCTGTATTTTGGACTTCCATTTATTGCTTTCTGTTATGTGTATCACTACTTACGTTATAAAAAATGGTAGAAGGGAAGTTATGGGTAAACTTAAAGAATTACTAGAATCAACTGATTATCTTATCTTGGACGGGGCTCTTGGAACTGAGTTAGAAAATCGTGGTCATGATGTGTCAGGAAAATTGTGGTCAGCAAAATATTTGCTGGAAAATCCGAAAATTATTCAAGAACTTCATGAAGATTATCTTCGTTCGGGTGCTGATATTGTGACAACATCAAGTTATCAAGCAACAGTTCAAGGGTTAGAAGATTATGGTTTGTCAGAAAAAGAAGCGCTTGATATTATTGCCTTGACAGTTGAATTGGCTAAAAATGCTCGCCAAAATTTTTGGCAATCTTTGTCAGACGATGAGAAGAAAAAGCGTGTCTATCCATTGATTGCTGGTGATGTTGGACCTTATGCAGCTTACTTGGCAGATGGTTCTGAGTATACTGGGGATTATCAGTTGTCAAAAGAAAGTTTCAAAGATTTTCATCGTTCACGAATTCAGACTTTGCTGGCGGCGGGAAGTGATTTTCTAGCCATTGAAACTATCCCAAATATGATTGAAGCTACGGCCTTGGTTGAATTGCTGGCTGATGAATTTTCTGACACGGAAGCCTACATGTCCTTTACGGCACAAGATAGTCAGAGCATTTCTGATGGAACGCTAATGACTGAGGTCGCAAAACTCTGCGACAGCAGCAAACAAATCCTTGCTTTTGGGATTAATTGTAGCCGACCAGCGATTATTTCAGATTTGTTGAAAGTTAGTCGTACAATTTCTCAAAAACCTTTGGTAACTTATCCAAATTCTGGCGAAATCTATGACGGAGCAACACAGACTTGGAAATCATTGCCTGATAATTCACACACTCTGTGTGAAAATAGTCAAGTTTGGCACAAGCTTGGCGCTAAGATTGTTGGTGGCTGTTGCCGAACTCGCCCAGAAGACATTAAATTATTAGCTGATAAATTAAAATAAAAACGTTTGGAGTTTTCCAAACGTTTTTTTGATTATAGATTTGTTTCTTGAAGGCGGTAGCGGATAACCACACTTGTGTAATGATAAACGATAGCAGCCAGGGTGAGCGATACTACCCAGATGGTTCTTACTTGAATGAAATGGTGGACAATCGCGACAAAGATAGCACCGATGATAAAGCTAACAACGACCAAAGAATAGTTCACAGCTTGTCGTTTCATTTTTGCTGTTTTTTCTTCAACAGTTAAGTAGTTATGCCATGCTGTAATCATTTTGCGGTAATTTCCTGAAGTCATTAAAATGGAATAAGCGTGCGATTCAATCTGGCTACCAGAGAATGTCAAAGTTAGTAAACCAGTACCGAGCGCTAAAAGAATAACCCAAAGTAAACGATTCTCAGGTAATAGTGGCAAAGCAATCGTTACAACTAATAAAGGCAAAATAGCATAGGCACGCCAAAAGGCTGTTTTAGCTTTGGCACGTACACGCAATCCAAACATAAATCCGAGTGAAAAGAATAAAACTGAGTACAAACGGATAAGTGTCTGATGAAGTGAACTATGACTAATATCAGCGATAAGAAAAAGAATATTTCCGGTTTGGGTGGCAACAAGTGTGTCAAATTGAATTTGGCAATAGACGTCTAGGGCACCACCTAAAAATCCGAGTAAAACAGCTTCAAAACGACTGTTCTGAGGCATGTATTCTAAATCATTCACACCATGTCCTTCTTTCTAATAGAGTCAACAGTCATATTGTAACATTTTATATGATAAGGTACTAGGGGGTTTTTAGAAAAATCATACTTGTCCTATATTATGGTAGAAAAAGCCCAACCCATAACAAGTTGGGTTGAGCTTTTAAGAGATTAGGAGTGCTTAGAAATTGGAGTGCCTTGATAGGCTTATTTTTCGCTGATAACAAGTTCTCCGTCAACCATATCAGCTTTAAGGTGTTTAACATCTGTGTGATCAAGGTAGAAATCAGTGATTTTATCGCGAATTTCTTGTTCGATAACACGGCGGAGTGGTCGAACACCCATAGCTTCATCGTAACCTTCTTCGATAAGGTGTTGTTTAGCATCATCGCTGACAACCAAATCAATACCTTTCTTAGCGATAGTCTTGCTAACTTCAGCTAGCATCAAGTCAACGATTTCGTTCAAGTCATCCTTAGTCAAGTGAGAGAATTCTATGATACCGTTGAAACGGTTAAGGAATTCCGGACGGAAGTATGGAGCGATACGATCCATAATCTTCATGTCTTTGTCTTCTTGACCAGTCAAAGCTTCATTACCAAAGCCAGCGTTAGATGTAGCAATGATAACAGTGTTCTTGAAGTTAATTGTATTACCTTGACCATCAGTCAAACGACCATCGTCCAAAACTTGAAGAAGAAGTGTAATAACTTGTGGGTCGGCTTTTTCAATTTCATCAAGAAGAACGATTGAGTAAGGATTACGACGAACACGTTCAGTAAGTGTGTTATTGTTGTCATCGTAACCAACATAACCAGCAGTTGTACCAATCAACTTAGAAACGGCAGTGCGGTCAGAGTACTCAGACATGTCTAGGCGGATGATTGCATCTTTTGAACCAAACATATCAAGAGCCAATTGTTTAGCAAGTTCTGTCTTACCAACACCAGTAGGACCTACGAAGAGGAAGCTACCAATTGGTCGGTTTCCTTCATCAAAACCAGCACGGTTACGGCGAATAGCACGAGCAACAGCATCTACAGCTTCGTCTTGACCAATGACTTTACCTTTCAAACGACTAGCCAATTCTTTCAAACGTTCGATGTCGCTTGCGCCCATGTTTGAAACAGGCACACCAGTTAGACGTTCAACGGACTCAGCAACGTCATTAACGGTAGCAGTAACTTTCTTGTCTTCAGTGTGATTATCGATTTGTTTTTGCAATTCTTCGATACGCACTTTGGCATTAAGAGCTGCTTCGTAATCTTCTTTAGCGGCAGCAGCTTCTTGTTTTTCTTTTTGTTCTGCAATTTCTTTTTCCAAAGATTTAACATCAGTTACAGGATGTTGTGCAGCTAGGTGAGCAGCAGTCATATCGATTAAGTCAATTGCTTTATCTGGTAAACTACGTTGTGGAATGTATTGGATTGAAAAGTCAACGGCAGCTTTCAAAACGTTATCTGGAAGGATAACATTGTGGTGTTTTTCGTACAAATCACGAATACCCATCAAGATGTTAAAGCTGTCTTGAGCAGAAGGAGCGTTAACTTTAACTTCGTTGAAACGACGAGCGAGCGCAGCATTTTTCAAAATGGTATTGCGGTATTCGTCTTGCGTAGTCGCACCAATAACAGTCAATTCACCACGAGAGAGAGCAGGTTTAAGAATATCCGCTAGACCTTTAGAACCAGAGTCACCACCAGTTGAACCAGCTCCAAGAATTTGATGAATTTCATCAAAGAAGAGGATGATATTACCAGCGTCTTTGACTTCTTTAATCATGTTTTGGATGTTTTCTTCGAAAGCACCACGGTATTGTGTACCAGCTTCAAGGCCTGAAATATCAATTGAGATGATTTCTTTGTTCTTGATAGCAGCAGGCACATCACCGTTAACAATGGCTTGAGCTAATCCTTCAACGACAGCTGTTTTACCAACACCAGCATCCCCGACAAGAACTGGGTTGTTCTTTGTACGACGAGACAAGATTTCAGCTGTTTCTTGAATTTCCTTGTTACGTCCGATAACGGGATCGAGTTCGTTGTTACGAGCACGTTCAGTTAAGTTTGTTCCAAGTTTAGCCAAGATACCATCTTCTTTAGGTGCAGAAGTAGGAGCGCCTTCTTGATAATCAGCATTTCCTGGGAGTTTACCAGTTTGACGGTATTGAGCAAATTCTTCAGGAGTTACTTCGCGACCATTGATTAGGTAACGTTTATTTTCTGAATTGTATCCTCCCATGTTTCCCATTAATTGGTTGAAGATATCATCCATATTTCCAAAAGGATCTCTTCCGTAAAATTGATTGTTTGCCATGTATAATTACCTCTTTTCATTCTTAAAATAATTCCAAATGATATTATGCTATGATTTGGAAGATTGAAGGTCGAATCTCTTTAGTCTTTACATATCGGAGTAGAGAGGTCGTATTTAAAGAGATTTATCAATTGTTCCTATCAATCACCTTCTGAGGATATAATACACCTTTGGTCAGTAAAAGTCAAAGAATTATGCGCAGAAAATATGATTTTTTTATCTAGTAAGCGTTTGATATTTTTAAAACTAATACTATAATATGATTTTAGGGTTTTGTTAGAAAAATTCAAAAGTCAATTAGCGTGTTATTTAATAGTAGAAAAGAGTAAAAATAAAAAAATTAAGCAAAAAAAGTAAAAAAGTGTTGACAGCTACAAAAATCTAAGTTATAATGATTAAGGTTTTGTAATGAAACTGACCTAAGACAGCAGGGGAGCTGTGCTCGTAATATTCCTGCCGAGGCACAAAACGTAATGATGAAATAACGTATTTGTACTTTCGTGTCTAGGTTTAGGTGCGAATTTTTTTGTACCTAGCCCAAAAATAATAACGGAGGTAAAACTAATGAGTGAAGCAATTATTGCTAAAAAAGCTGAACAAGTTGATGCTGTTGCTGAAAAAATGAAAGCTGCTGCATCTATCGTTGTTGTTGATTCACGTGGTCTTACAGTTGAACAAGATACAGTTCTTCGTCGTAATCTTCGCGAAAACGGTGTTGAATTTAAAGTTATCAAAAATTCAATTTTGACTCGTGCAGCTGAAAAAGCAGGTCTTGACGGAATGAAAGATCTTTTCGTAGGACCATCTGCAGTAGCATTTTCTAACGAAGATGTTGTTGCACCAGCAAAAGTTCTTAGTGACTTTGCTAAAGATGCTGAAGCACTTGAAATCAAAGGTGGGGCAATCGAAGGCGCTGTATCTTCAAAAGAAGAAATCGCTGCTCTTGCATCATTGCCAAACCGCGAAGGACTTCTTTCTATGCTCCTTTCTGTACTTCAAGCGCCAGTTCGCAACGTTGCACTTGCTGTCAAAGCAGTTGCAGACAACAAAGAAGACGACGCTGCTTAATGCGTATGGTAGCCTAGAGCTACAAACAATTATCTAATAAAACATTAATATTTTTGGAGGAATCTACAATGGCATTGAACATTGAAAACATTATTGCTGAAATTAAAGAAGCTTCAATCCTTGAATTGAACGATCTTGTAAAAGCTATCGAAGAAGAATTTGGTGTAACTGCAGCTGCTCCTGTAGCTGTAGCTGCTGCTGGTGCTGCAGACGCTGGTGCTGCTAAAGACTCATTTGACGTTGAATTGACTTCAGCTGGTGACAAAAAAGTTGCTGTTATCAAAGCTGTACGTGAAGTTACAGGTCTTGGTCTTAAAGAAGCTAAAGCTCTTGTTGATGGTGCACCTGCTAACGTTAAAGAAGGCGTTGCTACTGCAGAAGCTGAAGAAATCAAAGCTAAACTTGAAGAAGCTGGAGCTTCAATCACTCTTAAATAATAGAGTAACTACTCAAGTAGCTTAATAAAACAGAACCACTAGTCAATTGACTGGTGGTTTTTTTGTTGACAATTGTGAAGTGGAAGACTAAAATTTGAGTAACAGTACTTGCTAGGAGAAGTCAGATGAAGAGATTCTCATTGTATGTTAGGTTGCTATATGGTGTTATATTTCTAGTAACTATCGCCTTTGTTCTACTCTCACCAGAAGAAGATGCACTTCATTTTAATAATGGTTTAATGGTTGGTAAAGAAAGTGGGATTAATCTTTTTATTTATCCATTTCTTACTTTTATCCTTGGAGAAGCAGGGATTTTTTGGTCAAAATGCTATCGTAAAAAGACTAATCTGAGAAGTTATCCCGTACTTTTAGCAAGTGAAATCAAATTCATTCAAATCTTATCATTGATCGTGTTGATTTTCATTTTAGTCATGCTACATCAAGTGTTTTAATATTACTAAAAAAACAAGAGCTCTGGAATTCTCAGAGCTCTTGTTTTTCTGTAGTTATATCAGTTTCTTGATAAGTGTCAAGATTGAAAAATTCTGTTAGTTTTACAATCATTTTTTTGACTTCGCCAGCGATAACTTCAGGTTCTTCAGGATTTTCTTTGCTTAACCAATGACGCAAAACATTGTAGTATCCACCGATGATAAAATCCATGGCAAAATTAATTTTTGTCACATCACCGCTGTAAGCAAACCAAGGGAGGGTAATGCTGTCATAGACTTCTTTGGCACGTCGGTTGAATTGGTGAAAGAAAAGATCAAAATGTTGGTGCTTGATTAAGATTGATAAAACGTTTCGCTTATGATACCAAAATTCTAATGAACCAGCCACCACTTCTTCGAAACTTTCAGATTGAGCGAAGTTTTGGCGTTCTCTTAGATACTCATCGATTACCTTTTCAAAATTGTAATTTAAGAGTTCTTGTTTATTAGCGAAGTGACGATAAAAGGTTCTTCTTGAGACTTGGGAGATTTCGAGAATATCTTTAATCCTGATGTCTTCGTAGTTTTTGCCTTTCATCAGGCAGATGAGGGAACAAAATAGCCTGTCTTTTGTATCCTTTATTTGCTTAACTTTACCACATACCATAATTAAATCCTTTCTTTTTGAGCAAAATGGGGAATTGGATCTGAGTATTAGTTAAAGTTATTATAGCACTCTCTTTGTGATGTCGGGGAAAAGAACTTAACTCTAAAACGTTTTCCAAAAATGTAAACGTATCAAATTTATGAGATAGCCCCTTCAATTAGAATGTAAATTCTTATTAAAAAATCATTGGCGATATGGACAGCGTATTCAAATTGTGTTATGATATGACGGTTAAAGGGAGAGTGAGTTATGCAGCAAAAGAAGAAAACATTTCCAATCATGTCATTGGTTTATTTGGTGATTTATCTAGTTGCCGTTTTTTACAATATTGAGCACCATCAGAAACTTTTTGTCTATCTGTGGTCAGCTTTGTTTTTGGGAAATTTAGCTTATATCATTTATAGTTTAATCAAAATGTTTCGAAAAACAAATCATTAATGAAAAATTGACTAAAAAGAGCCTTACTAAGGCTCTTTTTTATGGATTGATACTTGCCATAAGGCTATCTGCTGTTGTTTCTGGTAAAATTCGAATGCGATCTAATGATAGTAAACCGTCATTTTTATCAGCAATTCCTTCATTTGTTGTAATACCAAGCTTATAGTTGAGTTCACCAGCGAGTTGGAGAGTGGTATCAGAATAACGTCCTGCAGGATAGGCGATTGTCATGGTATCTTGTGATAAGTTGCTATCAAGGTAGCTTTTGGCATCGGACATTTCTGTTTTTTGAGTATTGTCATCACTAGCAGATAAGTCTGGGTGGGTTGAAGTATGACTTTGGAAAGACATCCCTTGTTCTTTCATTTCAAGCATCTGGTCAAGACTAAGGTTGGCAGGATTTCCAACAGTACTTGTAATGACATTGTTAGTTGCTTTGGCACCGTATTTTTTCAAAATAGGGTAGGCATTATCGTAAAAATCCCATAAACTATCGTCAAAAGTTAACCAAATGATTTTTGAATTTCCATTTGGTAAAACATTTTCTGTCAGAACTTTATAAGCTTCTTCAGGAGTTAAGAAATAGTATCCTTCATCAGAAAGTCGCTTGATGTGACTTTCGAATGTTGTCGGATCTACGATAAGGTTAGCGTTTGAAGCTTCCTCGGGAGCCATGACGTGAATGGCGTGATACATTAGAATTGGAAGAGAAACATCTGAATCTTGCTGAACCCAGTTAACTTCGCTATTATTGTCACTAGCTTGATTTACTGAAGTTTGATCGGTAGGAGGAGTGGTTGACGTTTGTTGATCTGATTTTTTTGAGATTTGTTCTGCTTTTTCTGCTGATAGAATCGAGTGACTCTCTTTTAATGTGAAAAAGAGCATGGCGCCAGCTATGATACAGGCTAAAAATAGAATAATATTGACGAGTATTAGTGATTTTTTGCTTTTTTTCTCGTGCTTGTGTCGTGTTTTCATGGAAATCTCCCCTGTAGATAAAAATCTGCTTTTATTGTACTACTTTTTTAGTACAGAATAAAGAATTTACCTTAAATTAGGGAAAGATTTTTAGACTTCGTTATTTTTCTGTAAATTCTGAATAATTTTATGGTATAATGTAGAAAATGTTTTTATTTTAGGAAGTGCTGGTTGAAAAAATCACTTTTCCGTTCGAAAATTACTTACTAAGGAGAAAAAAATGTCAATAAAAATTGCTTTGCTCGGTTTTGGTACAGTTGCTAGTGGTGTTCCTTTCCTTTTGAAAGAAAATGATTCAAAAATTACGGAAGCAGCTCATGACACCATTGAAATCGCTAAGGTTCTTGTCAAAGACGATGAAGAAAAAAATCGTTTGTTGGCTGCCGGAAATGATTATAATTTTGTTACAAACGTTGATGAGATTTTAAGTGATGATAGCATTGACATTGTTGTCGAATTGATGGGACGTATCGAACCAGCTCGTACTTTCATTACAAAAGCTCTTGAAGCAGGTAAAAATGTTGTTTCAGCCAACAAAGATTTGATTGCAACTCATGGTAAAGAATTGATTGCGCTTGCTAAGGACAAAGGCGTTGCTTTCTATTATGAAGCGGCAGTAGCTGGTGGTATTCCAATCCTTCGTACACTAGCAAATTCACTTACTTCTGATAAAGTGACTCGTATTTTGGGTGTTCTTAACGGTACATCAAACTTCATGATGACTAAGATGGTTGATGAAGGTTGGACTTACGATGATGCTCTTAAGACAGCTCAAGAACTTGGTTATGCTGAAAGTGATCCAACAAATGACGTTGAAGGTATCGATGCTGCTTATAAAGCTGTTATCTTGAGTCAATTTGGATTTGGTATGACAATTGATTTTGACGATGTGGCTCACAAGGGTATCACAACAATCACACCTGATGATGTGGCTGTCGCTCAAAAACTTGGTTATGTGATTAAACTTGTCGGCGATGTCCGTGAAGTTGAATCAGGTATTTCAGCAGAAGTGTCACCAACATTCTTGCCAAAAGCTCACCCACTTGCTAGTGTAAATGACGTTATGAATGCTGTTTTTGTTGAATCTATCGGTATCGGTGAGTCAATGTATTATGGACCAGGTGCTGGTCAAAAACCAACAGCAACTTCTGTAACAGCTGATATTATCCGCATTTGCCGTCGTATTAAAGATGGTAATGTTGGTAAATCATTTAACGAGTTTGCTCGTGAAACAAAAATGGCAAATCCTTCAGATGTGACAAGCCATTACTATTTTGCAATTAATACACCTGACAAAAAAGGTCAATTGCTTCGTTTAGCTGAAATCTTCAATTCTGAAAATATTTCATTTGAACAAGTACTTCAGCAAAAAGCAAATGGTACTCGTGCGCGTGTGGTTATCATTACTCACTCAATGAGTAAGACACAATTGGCTGCGGTTACTGAAAAATTGGAAGCTGAAGAAGATTTCAAAGTTTTAAATACCCTTAAAGTATTGGGTGAATAAGAAACGATAAGTTTAAAGGTGAAAGGAAGGCTCATTTTTGAGCGATTATAGTGATATGAAAATTACAGTACCAGCAACCTCTGCTAATGTTGGACCTGGATTTGATTCTGTTGGTGTTGCGGTTTCTAAGTATTTGACAATCGAGGTTTTAGATGCTGCTGATAAATGGGAAGTTTTGCATGATTTGGGTGATGTTCCAAGTGATGAAACGAACCTTTTGATTACGACAGCTTTGCAAGTCAAATCAGATTTAAAACCACATCGTATTAAGATGATTTCAAATATTCCTTTGGCACGTGGTTTAGGGTCTTCATCTTCAGTTATTGTGGCAGGTATTGAGTTAGCCAATCAATTGGCTGACTTGAACTTGTCAGATGATGAAAAGCTTACGCTAGCAACCAAAATTGAAGGGCACCCAGATAACGTAGCGCCAGCTATTTTTGGAAATCTTGTGGTGTCATCATATGTTGATGGAAAAGTTAACAGTGCTGTTGCGACTTTCCCAGAAGCATCATTTGTAGCTTTTATTCCAAATTATGAATTAAAGACAAGTGATAGTCGTAATGTACTTCCAGTTCAATTTTCTTACAAAGAAGCTGTTGCAGCCTCATCAATTGCTAATGTCGCGATTGCAGCCCTTTTGACAGGAGATTTGGAAAAAGCTGGAAAAGCGATTGAAGCTGACCTTTTCCATGAACGTTTCCGTCAAAAATTAGTAAAAGAATTTGCTCAGATTAAAGAAAAAGCACATCAAGCAGGTGCTTATGCTACTTATCTTTCTGGTGCTGGTCCAACAGTGATGGTTTTGGCGCCAAAAGAGCAAGAAAGCAAAGTTCTAGAGGCTGTTCAATCACTTGGCTTGGACGGTGAAGTAGTTGCTCTACATGTAGATACTAAAGGAGTTTTTGTTGAAAAAGACTAATTTAGGTTTTCTACTTGGTTTAGTAACATACATTTTGTGGGGCTTTTTGTCCCTTTATTGGAAATTACTTTCAGGTGTTAGTTCATATAACACCTTTTCTTATCGTATCATTTTCACAGTCATTACCATGTTAGTTTACATGCTGCTATCCAGAAATCACAAGTGTTATCAGAGTGAGATTGGTGGTTTGATAGCTGATAAGAAGAAGCTATTCATGATGATTTTGGCGAGCTTTTTGATTGCTATTAACTGGCTGACTTACATCTTCGCAGTGGCACATGGTCAAGCAACTCAGGCGAGTTTTGGTTATTATATTATGCCGCTTGTTTCCATTTTACTTGCTGTGATTTTCTTGCACGAAAGTTTAAGTCCATGGATGCTTTTGGCAATTGCTATTGCAGGATTTGGAGTTGGAATGCTTGCTTTTGACACAGGTCAACTACCACTAGTTTCGATTGTTTTAGCCTTATCTTTTGGCTTATATGGCTTGGTTAAGAAAAATGTTCGACTCTCCAGTGAAGTTGCTATGCTGGTTGAAAGTAGTCTGGTTTTGCCTTTTGTCATCATTTATTTGGTAGCTTTTAGTAAGGAAAGTATGCTTGATTATACTTTACTGGAAAATGTTTTGTTGGTAATTTCTGGTGTGGTGACGGCAATTCCTTTGCTTTTATTTGCAGAGGCAGTTAAGCGAGCACCTTTAAATATTATTGGGTTTATTCAATACATTAACCCGACGATTCAGTTGATTATTGCGGTTCTTATTTTTAAAGAAACAATAGCTGTAGGACAATTAAAAGGATTTATCTTTATCTGGATTGCCATTGCTGTCTTTATTTTAGGACAAGTTATTGTGATGCGTAAAAATAAGTAGTTTGGAGCTAACATGCACAAAAAAACTGTTGTTGATTTTAAGGAATTAGGGCAACGTTTGATTTTTGAAAATCCCTTGATTGAGCTTTCTGCTAAGTCAGCAAAGGATGTTAAACCCATTTTGCAAGAGGTAGAGAATTACCAAATGCAAGGATATTATGTCATTGGTTATGTGAGTTATGAAGCTGCCCAAGCCTTTGATGAGAAATTTTCAGTTAAGACTCGTCCGCTCTCAGGTGAGTATTTGGCTTATTTTACGGTTCATCAAGAAGTTAAAAAAGAGCCTTTCCCGTGTCAATCTCAAAAAAATATTCAATTGCCAAAATCATGGCAATCAAGTACGACTAAAGGTGAGTATGAGAAAGCTATCGCTAGGATTAAAGAGGAAATCAGGCAAGGAAATACCTACCAAGTTAACTACACTTTGCAGTTATCTAGTTTGCTTGAGGAAGATGCTTTTACTTTATATAATCACTTAGTCATTGCTCAAGAAGCAGCTTACAATTGCTATATCGAACATGATGATTTTGCTATTTTGTCTGTTAGTCCAGAGCTGTTTTTTAAGAAAAAAGGAAATCGTTTGATAACGCGTCCGATGAAGGGAACGATTACTCGCGGTTACAGCACTAAAGAAGATTTGGAAAATAAAATCTGGCTGGCAAATGATAGTAAAAATCGTGCTGAAAACATGATGATTGTTGATTTGCTACGTAATGATATGGGACGCATTTCAGAAATCGGTAGCGTTAAGGTAACAAAACTTTGTGAGGTTGAACAATACTCAACGGTTTGGCAAATGACCTCAACCATTGAAAGTCAGTTGCAATCAGATAAAAGTCTTTTAGATATTTTTTCTGCCCTTTTTCCCTGTGGGTCAATTACCGGAGCTCCTAAGATTGCGACAATGGCGATTATCAATCAGCTAGAAAAGCAACCTCGAGGCGTTTATTGTGGGACGATTGGGATTTGTCTGCCGAATGGAGATGCTATCTTTAATGTCGGTATCCGTACCATTCAAAAACTAGGTAATCAGGCTATTTATGGTGCTGGTGGCGGCATTACTTGGGGGAGTGCCTGTGATGATGAGTATAAAGAGGCTTGTGATAAGGCTGCGGTTTTATATCGCAATCAACCTGACTTTGACATACTCACAACCGCTAGGGTATCTCATAAGCAAGTGGTGGATTTAGACGAACACATCAAGCGTTTAAAAGAGTCGGCAAGGTATTTTGCTTACCCGTTCTCAAAAGAAGATTTTTTAGCAAAACTGTCTAAGCAGCTTGAGGAGTTAGATGATGCTGACTATCGTTTGCGAATTTTAGTGAAGCAAACTGGTGCTATTCAGTTCCAGCTAGCAGAACTTAGAGACCTGCCAGAAAATTATCTGAAAGCTGAGCTGGTTCATCGCAGTGAGTCAATTGACAGTCCGTTTACTTATTTTAAGACGACCTATCGTCTGCATTTACAAAGTTTATCTGGTGAGTCTATCTTTATTTCTAATAAGGGTTATCTGCAGGAAACGACTATTGGTAATCTCATTTTAGAAATCGATGGAAAATGATATACGCCCCCAGTTGACGTGGGAATTTTAGACGGGATTTGCAGGCAAAAATTAATCAAGGAAGGTCGCGTGTTTGAAGCATATTTGACAAAAGATGATTTAAAGAAAGCCAGTCACATCTACGTATGTAACAGTGTTCGTGGCGTTTATGAAATCACTTTGAATAAATAGCAAAGCTTCTTTTAGAAATCGTTTCTATCGACTTTCCTTGTGCTATAATAGAAGTGTTATTGTAATTTTATAAGAGAAAGGTATATGCGCTAAAAGCTTATCATTGAAAGATTTCGAGGTAAATGTCTCAATCTTATTTTTAATGTCAGCAACTTTTGGTCATAGTAGGACATTCATTAAATGAATTATCAAGAAGCTTTAGATTGGATTCATGGCAAGTTAAAATTTGGAATCAAACCTGGTTTAAAACGAATGGCTTGGATGCTTGAAGAACTTGACAATCCTCAGGAAAAGCTTGCCGCTGTCCACGTTGTTGGGACAAATGGTAAAGGATCAGTTACCAGCTATTTACAACACATTTTCTCACTAGCTGGTTATGAAGTTGGGACATTTACGTCACCATATATTGTTGATTTTCGCGAACGCATTAGCCTAAATGGGCAAATGATTTCTGAGGCTGATTTTCTGAAATTGGTGGAACGTGTTCAACCTGTTGTGGAACGTTTATCTGTTGAAACTGACTTAGAACCAGCCACAGAATTTGAAGTTATTACTGTTTTAATGTTTGAGTATTTTGGTCACATGCACCCAGTTGACATTGCGATTATCGAAGCTGGAATGGGTGGTCTTTACGATTCAACCAATGTTTTCAAAGCGTTGGCAGTTCTTTGCCCGTCAATTGGCTTAGATCATCAGAATATTTTAGGACAGACTTATGCGGAAATAGCTGCGCAAAAAGCGGGTGTTTTAAAAGAAGGAGTTCCATTCATCTTTGCGACTGAGCGTGATGATGTTCGTCAAGTTTTTACTGAGAAGGCAAAAGCATGTCATAGCAGACTTTATGAATTTGGGAAGGATTTTTCTACTTCAGAAAATGAAAACGGTTTTGATTATCATGGCAAAGAAAGACTTGAACAAGTTAGTTTGGCTATGCCTGGAAAACACCAAGTCAGCAACGCTAGTCTAGCTATTACAGCAGCCCTTCAATTGCGTGAACGTTATCCAAAAGTGACTAAAGAAATCATTAAAGCAGGTTTAGCCAAAACTCACTGGGTAGGTCGTACAGAATTGGTCTTCCCAAATGTCATGATTGACGGTGCTCATAACAACGAAAGTGTTCAAGCACTGGTTAATGTTATGCAAAAGTATAAAGATAAGCATTTGCATATTTTATTTGCGGCCATTGACACAAAGCCAATTGATTCAATGCTTGAGTTACTTAGTCAACTAGCTGATGTGGATGTGACAACTTTTGTCTATCACAATGCACTGCCTTTGGAAAAATATCCAAGCCAATACCATAAAGTAGCAAATTGGCAAGATTGGCTTAAGCAGATTGATTTAGATAGTCAGGATGATTTTTATCTGATTACAGGCTCACTTTACTTCATTTCACAAGTGCGTCCTGTACTTTTGTCAAGACAGCAAAATTAAGCTATAATAGAAAAAATAAAAAGATTGGAAAATAAAATGGCAAATCAAGAAAAACTCGAAGCAGCAGTTTACCAACTCTTAGAAGCTCTAGGAGAAGATCCAAAGCGTGAAGGATTACTAGATACGCCTAAACGTGTTGCAAAAATGTATCAAGAGATGTTTTCAGGCTTGAATGAAGATCCCAAAGATCAATTTACAGCTGTGTTTACCGAAAATCATGATGAGGTTGTTCTCGTCAAAGATATTCCGTTTTACTCAATGTGTGAGCACCACTTGGTTCCTTTTTATGGAAAAGCTCATGTTGCTTATTTGCCAAGCGATGGTCGCGTAACAGGTCTTAGTAAATTAGCGCGTGCTGTTGAAGTAGCAAGTAAACGTCCGCAGTTGCAAGAACGTTTGACTGACCAAGTGGCTACAGCATTGGAAGAAGCTCTTCATCCAAAAGGCATTTTTGTCATGATTGAAGCAGAGCACATGTGCATGACAATGCGTGGCATTAAAAAACCTGGAAGTAAAACGGTGACAACTGTCGCTAAAGGGATTTTTAAAGAAGACCGCGAAGAACGTAAGGAAATCCTATCTTTGATTTTAGGAAAATAATCGCTTAAGGTATTGTATTGCTAAGGAGATCATAATGAAAATCGGTAAACATGACATTGATGGCAAAGCTTGTATCATGGGAGTTCTAAATGTCACTCCAGATTCTTTTTCTGATGGAGGTTCTTACACATCGATTGAGAAAGCGCTTGAGCAAGCAGAGAAAATGATTGCTGAAGGGGCAAAAATTATCGATGTTGGTGGCGAGTCAACACGACCTGGTTACACTTTTGTGGAAGCAGCTGATGAGATTAATCGTGTTGTACCAGTCATTAAGGCTCTCAAGGAAAAATTTGATATCCTAGTCAGTATTGATACCTACAAAACAGAAACTGCGCGTGCTGCCTTAGAAGCAGGTGCAGATATTTTAAATGACGTTTGGGCAGGACTTTACGATGGGGAAATGCTTGCGCTTGCTGCTGAAAAAAACGTGCCAATTATTTTGATGCACAATCAAAAAGAAGAAAAGTATGACAATATTACCAAAGAAGTTTGTGACTTTTTAGCAGAACGTGCGCAAGCTGCATTGGACGCTGGTATTGCTAAAGAAAATATCTGGATTGATCCAGGATTTGGTTTTGCTAAAAATGAAGCACAAAACATTGAACTTTTGCAAGGCTTGGATGCTGTTTGTCAGCTTGGATACCCAGTTCTTTTTGGTATTTCCCGTAAACGCACAGTGGATTATCTGCTAGGTGGAGGGACAGCAGCTCTTGAGCGTGATATGGGAACAGCGGCATTGTCAGCTTGGGCAATTGCTAAAGGTTGTGAAATCGTCCGCGTGCATAATGTTGATCTCAATCGCGATATTGTTAAAGTGATTAGTCAACTCGTTTGAAAGGAGTAAGAGGAGAAGAAAGAGTTTGAGAAAAGTATCTCAGACTTTCTTCTTTGTTACCAATAATATGGATAAAATTCATTTAAAAGGATGCCGTTTTTACGGTTACCATGGTGCTTTTGCAGAAGAACAAACATTAGGGCAAATTTTTGTTGTTGATTGTACCTTGTCTGTTGATTTGGCAAAAGCATCGCAGTCTGATCGTTTAGAAGACACTGTTCATTATGGATTAGTCTTTGAAACTATCAAAAAGCAAGTTGAAGAAAATAAATACATTTTGATTGAACGTTTGGCTGGGGCAATTTGCCAGGACATTTTTGAACAGTTTCCACCAGTTCAAGCAATTACTTTAAAAATTTCCAAAGAAAATCCGCCAATTAATGGGCACTATGATTCTGTTGGCATTGAGCTAGAACGGGAGAGAGTATGAATAGCGTTTATTTAAGTTTAGGCAGTAATATTGGTGACAAGAAAGCCTATCTTGAAGCAGCACTTGATCGGCTAAATCAATTGCCACAAACAACCGTTGCAGCTGTTTCATCATTTTACGAGACAGCTGCTTGGGGCAAGACGGACCAAGATGATTTTTTGAACATTTGTTGTCAATTAGAGACAGAATTGGATGCTCAGCAATTATTGACAGAGTGCCAAGAAATTGAGAAGGATTTGCACCGTGTTCGCCATGAACATTGGGGACCTCGTACCATTGATATTGATATCCTTTTGTATGGTAGCGAGCATATCGCAACTGAAACCCTTAAGGTGCCACATCCTTACATGACAGAGCGTGCTTTTGTTCTTGTACCGCTTTTTGAAATTGCTCCGTCGCTTGAGATTTATGGTAAATCTATTACGTCTTATTTAAAAACATTAAATCTTGAAGAAGTGCGAAAACTTCAGTCTTAAATATCGTCAAAAGCTGATTTTTTTGTTATAATTAAGGTCGGCTTTATGCCGATTTTTTAGTAGATAATTGATCATTTGATCATAAATGAGCTAATAGTATTGATAAGGGTATTGGTTGATTTTAATCAAATGATAACTACAATTTTGATTAATAGTTTTAGAGTTGGAAGAAAATGTTAGAATTTTTAAATGATGAACTAAAAGGGATTGATATTCGAGTTAATGAACCCTTAAAAAAATATACTTACACGAAAGTGGGAGGTCCAGCGGACTATCTCGCTTTTCCACGTAATCGTTATGAATTAATTCGTATTGTTGAATTTGCTAATAAAAATGATATTCCATGGATGGTGCTTGGAAATGCAAGTAACATCATTGTTCGTGATGGTGGTATCCGTGGTTTTGTTATCATGTTTGATAAATTAAATACAGTCACAGTCAATGGCTATGTCATTGAAGCAGAAGCTGGTGCTAACTTGGTTGAAACAACACGTATCGCCAAATACCATAGTTTAACAGGTTTTGAGTTTGCTTGTGGTATTCCAGGTAGCGTTGGTGGTGCTGTCTTCATGAACGCTGGTGCTTATGGCGGAGAAATTTCGCATGTCTTGGTATCAGCTCAAGTACTTACCAAAGAAGGTAAAGTTAAGACAATTGAAGCTCGTGACATGAAGTTTGGTTACCGTCATTCAGCGGTCCAAGATAGCGGTGATATTGTTATTTCAGCAAAATTCGCCCTTAAACCAGGTGATTATGTCTTGATTGAGCAAGAAATGGCACGTTTAACTCACTTACGTGAATTAAAACAACCCCTTGAATACCCATCATGTGGGTCAGTCTTCAAACGTCCAGTTGGACACTTTGCTGGACAATTAATCACAGAAGCCAACCTTAAAGGACACCGTATTGGTGGCGTTGAAGTTAGTAAAAAACACGCAGGCTTTATGGTAAATGTCGCTGACGGTACAGCTCAAGATTATGAAGATTTGATTGCTTACGTTATTGACACAGTTGAGAAAAATTCAGGCGTTCGTTTAGAGCGCGAAGTTCGCATTATCGGCGAGAAAAAAGTTTAAAGAAGCTCCATGGAGGTTTTATGAGAATTGACTAATCCAATTATTGCATTTAAAAACGTATCAAAAGTATTTGAAGATAACGGTACAGTTGTTTTAAAGGATATTAACTTTGAGTTAGAAGAAGGAAAATTTTACACCCTTCTTGGTGCTTCAGGTTCCGGAAAATCAACGATTTTAAATATCATTGCAGGGCTTTTACAGCCAACCACAGGTGATGTTTTCCTTGATGGAGAGCGTATCAATGATATCCCAATCAATAAACGTGATGTTCACACCGTTTTTCAAAATTACGCCCTTTTCCCTCATATGAATGTCTTTGAAAATGTCGCTTTTCCTCTAAAATTAAAAAAAGTCGACAAAAAAGAAATTGAACGACGAGTGGAAGAAGCTCTTAAAATGGTACGTTTGGCTGGTTTTGAGAATCGCCAGATTCAAAAGTTATCTGGTGGGCAGCGTCAGCGTGTCGCGATTGCGCGTGCTATCATCAATGAACCTCGCGTGGTTTTGCTTGATGAACCTTTATCAGCCTTGGATTTGAAGTTGCGTACAGAAATGCAATACGAACTTCGTGAATTACAACAACGTCTTGGCATTACCTTTGTTTTCGTCACTCACGACCAAGAAGAAGCTTTGGCAATGTCAGACTGGATTTTCGTTATGAATGATGGCGAAATCGTCCAATCAGGTACACCAGTAGATATTTATGATGAGCCAATTAACCACTTTGTGGCAACCTTCATCGGTGAATCAAATATCATTCCAGGTAAAATGATTGAAGACTATTTGGTTGAATTTAACGGCAAACGTTTTGAAGCGGTTGACGGTGGTATGCGACCAAATGAAGCCGTTGAAGTGGTTATCCGTCCAGAAGACTTGCAAATCACAATGCCTGAAGAAGGTAAATTACGTGTGAAAGTCGATACCCAACTTTTCCGTGGGGTACACTATGAAATCATTGCTCACGATGAGCTTGGCAATGAATGGCTGATTCACTCAACGCGTAAAGCCATCGAAGGGGAAGTCATCGGACTTGATTTCACACCAGAAGATATTCATATCATGCGCTTGAATGAAACAGAAGAAGAGTTCGATGCGCGTCTTGAAGAATATGTTGAAATGGAAGAGCATGAAGATGGTTTGATTCATGCCATCGAGGAGGAGCGCAATGAAGAAAAATAATTTCTTCTCGATTCCATATATTTTATGGTTGATACTGTTTGTCATTGCTCCCGTCATTTTGATTTTATGGCAGTCATTCTTTGATATCCAAGGACATTTTACCTTGGATAATTACAAGACTTTCTTTAGTTCTTGGACTTATCTTCGAATGAGTTTTAATTCGATTTTATATGCTGCCATCATTACCCTTGTGACCTTGTTGATTTCTTACCCAACAGCATATTTTTTGACACAGCTTAAGCATAAGCAGTTGTGGTTGATGCTTGTGGTTTTACCAACTTGGATTAATCTCTTGTTAAAAGCTTACGCTTTTATGGGGATTTTTGGACAACATGGTGGCGTTAACGCCTTCTTATCATTTGTCGGTATTGGTCCAAAACAAATTTTATTCACAGATTTTTCATTTATCTTTGTTGCTTCTTACATTGAAATTCCATTTATGATTCTACCGATTTTCAATGCGCTTGATGATATTGATACCAATCTCATCAATGCGAGCCACGATTTAGGCGGAAATGGCTTCCAAACCTTTACAAAGGTTGTCTTTCCTTTATCACTAAATGGTGTGAGAAGTGGGGTACAATCAGTCTTTATCCCAAGCCTTAGCTTGTTCATGTTGACTCGTTTGATTGGCGGTAACCGTGTGATTACACTGGGGACAGCAATTGAGCAGCACTTCTTGACAACACAAAACTGGGGAATGGGTTCAACCATTGGTGTGATTTTAATCATGGCAATGCTTGTTATTATGTGGATGACTAAGGAGAGACGAAAATGAAAAAATTTGCGAATTTATATCTAGCTTTAGTCTTTGTTATTCTCTACATTCCAATCGCTTATCTGATTTTCTATTCCTTTAATCAAGGTGGCGATATGAATGGTTTTACTGGATTTACCCTAGAACACTATTCAGAAATGTTTGCGGATAGTCGCTTGATGCTTATCTTGATTCAGACATTTTTCCTAGCCTTTTTAAGTTCAATTCTGGCGACAGTGATTGGGACTTTTGGAGCTATTTTCATCTATCAAGCTCGTCGTAAACACCAACAATCTATTTTATCGATGAATAACATTTTGATGGTGGCACCTGATGTTATGATTGGTGCAAGCTTTTTGATTCTTTTTACGCGCTTGGCAGATATTTTCCATTTTAATCTTGGATTTATGACAGTTTTGCTTAGTCATATTGCCTTTTCAATTCCAATTGTGGTGCTTATGGTTTTGCCACGACTTAAGGAAATGAATGACGATATGATTAATGCTGCCTATGATTTGGGTGCAACACCTTGGCAAATGTTAAAAGAAGTCATGTTGCCATATTTGACACCTGGTATCATTTCAGGATTCTTTATGGCATTCACTTATTCCCTTGATGACTTTGCGGTAACTTTCTTTGTTACAGGAAATGGTTTCTCAACTCTTTCTGTTGAAATTTACTCGCGTGCAAGACGAGGAATCTCACTTGAGATTAATGCTCTTTCAACCATTGTCTTCATCTTTAGTATCTTGCTTGTAATTGGTTATTACTTTATTTCACAAGATAAGAAGGGAGAAAACAATGCGTAAATTATACACATTTTTCCTAGGGCTTGTTGCGGTAACCTTGATTCTATTTGGTGTTTCAGTTTATATGCAAAAAACATCAAGTTCATCAAGTCAATCTGATAAATTAGTCATTTACAACTGGGGTGATTATATTGACCCAGAATTAATTACAAAATTCACTAAAGAAACAGGTATCGAGGTTCAGTACGAAACCTTTGACTCTAATGAATCAATGTATACCAAGATTAAGCAAGGTGGAACAACTTACGACATCACCGTGCCGTCAGATTACATGATTGATAAGATGAGAAAAGAACATTTGCTCATCAAATTAGATAAATCTCAAATCAAAGGCTTAGATAACATCGGTTCAAAATTCATGGGCATGAGTTTTGATAAGCATAATGATTATTCAGTGCCATATTTCTGGGGAACGCTTGGTATCGTCTATAATGATACTATGGTTGATAAAGCGCCAGAGCATTGGTCAGATTTATGGAATCCAGAATACAAGAATGACATCATGTTAGTTGATGGCGCTCGTGAAGCAATGGGAATCGGTCTTGGAACTCTTGGCTACAGCTTAAATACCAAATCGATGACTGAGCTAAATGCCGCTTCAAAGAAACTTGATGACCTAACACCAAATATCAAAGCTATTGTCGGTGACGAGATGAAAGGTTACATGATTAATGACGATGCTGCGATTGGAGTCACATTCTCAGGTGAAGCAAGTGAGATGCTTAACTCAAATGAGCATCTTCACTATGTGGTGCCTAGCGAAGGGTCTAACCTTTGGTTTGACAACTTAGTGATTCCAAAAACAGCTAAGCACATTAAAGAAGCTTATGCCTTTATCAACTTCATGTTAGAACCTGAAAATGCTGCGCAAAATGCAGAATACATCGGCTATGCCACACCAAATACAGAAGCTAAGAAACTTTTGCCAAATGACATTAAAGAAAATAAAGCTTTCTATCCATCTGAAGAAACCTTTAACCATTTGGAAGTTTATAATAACCTTGGTCAAAAATGGCTTGGTATTTATAACGACTTATACTTACAATTTAAAATGTATCGCAAATGATACCAAGAGAGTTTGGAAGAATTTCCAAGCTCTTTTTAAATGTGCTCGAAATCAGCTTTAAGATTTGATAAAATAGTAATGAGTTATTTTTTGAAAAATAGTTGAAACTAATATGATATTTTCAATTTGATTAGATAGGAGTTTTAAATGGAAAGTTATCGTAGAGAGTACGAGTTTTCGCTATCCTCAATCCTTAGCTTTGTGTGGCGTGGTGTTATTGTAGGATGTGTTTCCGGAAGCGTGGTCAGTCTTTTTCGACTCTTGATTGCCAAGATTTTCGCACAAGTGGTCAAGTGTTATCAACTCTCGCATGAAAATCCAGCTTTACTAGGTTTGATTTTACTAGTGAGTGTGATTGTTGTCATTGCTATCGGATTTTTGGTTAAATCTGATCCAGATATTAAAGGCTCTGGGATTCCCCACGTCGAAGGAGAGTTGAAAGGCTTACTTCATCCTGATTGGTGGTCTGTTCTTTGGAAAAAATTCATTGGTGGTGTCCTAGCCATTTCAATGGGATTCATGCTAGGACGTGAAGGTCCAAGTATTCAACTTGGGGCAATGGCTGGAAAAGGTGTAGCGAAATCATTGAAAGCACAGCGCATGGAGCAACGTGTCTTGATTGCTAGTGGTGCAGCAGCAGGTTTGTCAGCTGCCTTTAATGCTCCAATTGCAGGTCTTCTTTTTGTTGTTGAAGAAATCTATCATCAATTTTCACGTTTGGTTTGGATTTCAGCCCTGGTTGCAAGCTTGGTTGCCAACTTTATTTCGTTAAATATCTTTGGTTTGACGCCTGTGCTTGCCATGCCAAGTGATCTTGCTATTTTACCTTTACATCATTATTGGATGCTTTTGCTTTTAGGGGCATTTTTAGGCATGATGGGTTATCTTTACGAAAAAGTAACCTTGAATGCGAATCTATTTTATGACTTCTTAGGCAAAATTTGTCATATTCCAAATTATTTTTATGGTATTTTTGCAGCTATCTTGATTCTGCCAATTGGTTATTTCTACCCACAATTATTAGGTGGCGGAAATGGCTTGATTACATCATTGTCAACTAGTCATTTGACTTTTGCAGTGGTTTGCTTGTACTTTCTTATCCGCTTTGTTTGGAGTACGTTTAGTTATGCCAGTGGTTTACCGGGTGGGATTTTCCTTCCGATTTTGACTTTGGGGTCATTATTAGGTTTTGGTTTTGGTCTAGGCATGCACCAAATTGGCTTTATCAGCACATCTGTCCTTGTTAATTTTCTCGTTCTTGGTATGGCTGGTTATTTTGGGGCTATTTCAAAAGCTCCGCTGACTGCCATTATTTTGGTAACAGAAATGGTAGGAGATTTCCGACAATTAATGACTATTGCAGTCGTTACTTTGGTAGCTTACATTGTAATGGATCTTCTAAAAGGTGAGCCAATCTATGAGGCGATGTTGGCAAATTTATCTATTCCAAAAGACCGCGAAGTTATTGAACCAACGCTTATTGAGTTAACCGTGTCAGATAAAATCGCTGGCAAACGTGTTCGTGATTTGACTCTTCCTAAAAACGTTTTGATTACAACTCAGATTCATCGCAAGAAATCAGAAGTGGTTTGCGGAAGTACCGTTTTAAATGCTGGTGATACAATTTTCTTGGTGGTTAATGAACCAGAAATTGGAAAAATTCGCAAATTATTGATGTAAATATGTCAATAAAATATTTTTGTATCCCCTTTCATTTTAAAGGGATTTTTGGTAAAATGGATACCAGTAAGAGGATTGTTACTGGTTAAGCAGGCAAAACCTAGTGTGCATAGAAAGCATTTGTGCGTAAAAACACAGTGCATTTTGTGTACGCTAGTTTTGCCTTTTCTTTCCGAATTTTTTTGAGGGAGTAGTAGATAATGAGGATAGAAAAAGTCTATAATAACAATGTTGTTTTGGCTAAGGGGGATGAGGGAGAAGAGATCATCGTCATGGGGAGAGGACTTGGTTTTCAAAAGAAATCAGGTGACGAGATTGATACTTCTTTAGTTGAAAAAACATTTGTTATGCAAGATAGCTCTGCTACACATGAGTTAACGCGTGTTTATATTGACTTGTCACCAATAGAGACAGAGGTTGTTCTTGATATTATCAAGCATGGTCAAGAGGTTTTGGAGACTAATTTTGATACAGCTTTTTATATTGCCCTTGCAGATCATTTGCATTACACACTTCAGCGAAGTCGTGAGAACATCATTGTGCAAAATCCTTTGTCTTGGGAGATTCGTAAATTTTTTCCAAAGGAGTATCAGCTTGGTCGTGATGCCCTTAAGATTGTCTTTGAAAGGCTAGGTGTTATTCTGCCTGATGATGAGGTTTCATCAATTGCGCTTCATTTTATCAATGCTCAGAAAGACTCTGGTTTGGTTAAGCAAAGCTATCAAATTTCAAAGATTGTGACAGATATTTTAGGGATTGTTCGTTTATTTTACGGAAAAGTTTCTGATGAAGATTCTGTCAGCTATAATCGTTTTGTGACTCATATTCAGTATTTTGCACAACGTGTCGTCAATGGTGTGGTGCAAGGGAAAAATGACAGCTTTTTGTATGAGCAAGTGAAGTTAAATTACCCAGAAGCTTTTTCTTGCTCTGAAAAAATCAAGAATTATATCGAAAGCTCATATCAATTTCCGATGAGTCGTGATGAGCAAGTCTATATCACCATTCACATTCAACGACTGGAAACAAGTAGTAATTAATCATTAAGAATCTTCTCGACTAAGGTTGGGAGGATTTTTTTAATAAAAATCTTGTGTGAAATTTTTTTGAAAACTTGTGAAAGGTGTTATAATTTCAAGTTTTGAAAGGTGGTCAACTTTCAGAGATAAATGAAAATGTCAAAAAGTGTAATAAAACACCATAAAAGCGCTTGCAAAAAATGTAAGCGCATGCTATACTATGAATTGTTAAAAGGATTGTTACTGATAAGCAGGCAAAACCTAAATAAATACAAGATAGTTTTGGCGTTACCGCTGATGTGGGCGCAGAAAATTGTTTAGTATTTATTTAGGTTTTTTCTGTTGTTAGGAAAGAACATTAAGAAAGGAGCCAGCTTATGGCTAAAGATTATACTGAATTGGCACAAGATATTGTTGCTCACGTCGGTGGAAAAGACAATATCATCAAATTAGTTCACTGTGTGACTCGCTTACGTTTCACCTTAAAAGATGAAAGTAAAGCAGATGATGATTACCTCAAACAACGTGATGGTATTGTGACTGTTGTTAAAGCAGGTGGTCAATACCAAGTGGTTATCGGAAATCATGTCCCAGATGTTTATGATACGGTTTTGAAAGTTGCCGGTATCCAAGGTGAAGGTGGTATTGATGTTAATGAAGGAGATGTTCCTCAAGGAAACCTCTTCGACCAATTCATCGCTTTGGTTTCTGGACTTTTCCAACCAATGCTAGGAGCTCTTTCTGCTGCAGGTATGATTAAAGGTTTGGTAGCTATTTTAGCAGCAGTAGGAGTGAAGGAAACAAGTGGTCTTTATGTTATTTTAAATGCCGCCGGTGATGGCTTCTTCCAATTCTTGCCTGTTATCTTGGCATTAACAGCAGCCAAACGTTTCAAAATGGAACAATTCACTGCTTTAGCACTAAGCTTTGCTTTGGTTTATCCTGACATTGCCGCAAGTTTTGCAAATGGGAAAGTTGATTTCTTAGGACTTCCAGTTATCTTCCCATCATCAAGCTACCTTCAAACAGTTCTTCCAATTATCTTGACTATTTGGGTTGGTTCTAAAATTGAAAAATTCTTCAAGAAAATCATTCCAGATGTGGTTAAGGTCTTCATCGTTCCATTCTTTGTTATCTTAATCACTGTTCCACTTGCTTACTTGGCAATCGGTCCTGTTATGAACTGGGCATCTAACCTTATCGGTGTTATCTTTACAAATATTTACAACTTTAGCCCAATTGTCTTTGGTATTTTACTTGGTGCTTTGTGGCAAGTTCTTGTTATGTTTGGTCTTCACTGGGGTCTTGTTCCAATTGCAATCTTGGATTTCTCTACTAAAGGATGGAGTACATTACTTGTTGCTTCAACAGCTATCTGTTTTGCTCAAGCAGGTGCGCTTCTCAACATCTTCCTTCGTACAAAAGAAGATAAAGTAAAACAATTGACTATCCCAGCTTTTATTTCAGCTCTCTTTGGGGTTACTGAACCAGCTATTTATGGTATTACACTTCCAATGCGCACACCATTTATCATGACATGTGTGGCTGGAGCAATTCAAGGGGCATTTCTAAGTTTCTTTAACACAACTGCTTACACAATGGGTGGTATGGGACTCTTTGCAATTCCTTCATACATCACTCCAAAACATGTTCCAGCAGGAGCAAGTTCAGATTTGAACAACGTTTGGTATTTCCTTATTTCAATTGTGATGTCATTTGTTCTTGGATTTGTATTGACACAATTGACTAAAATTCCTTACCTTTACGGTGGACCAGATGTTAAACCTGTAACTGATGACACAGCAGCTCAACCTGTAACTGAGCTTAAAGAATTAAAACAAGAAATTATTGCAAGCCCAATGATTGGTCAAGTTGTTAAACTTGAAAATGTTCCAGACGAAGTATTTGCGTCTGGTGCTATGGGAAAAGGGATTGCTATTGATCCTGCTGACGGTACTGTAGTTGCCCCAGCAGCTGGTGAAATTACCCTTGTCTTCCCAACTGGACATGCTATCGGTATGCGTACTGAAAATGGTGCTGAAATCTTGATTCACGTTGGAATGGATACAGTGTCACTTGCTGGTAAAGGCTTCAATACCTTTGTTCAAGTTGGTGATAAAGTTGACGCAGGTCAAAAATTACTTGAGTTTGATTTGGCAACGATTCGTGAGGCTAACCTTCCGGTTATCTCACCAGTGATTGTTACTAATTCGACAGAATTTGAAGATGTTCTCACAACACAAGATGCACGTGTTAACATTGGTGACTATCTTCTCACAACATTAGCTTAATAAAAAAGAACGCTTTAAGCGTTCTTTTTTTGTGTTCAAGCATAAGAAAAAGCTGAGGTGAGTCAGCTTTTAATGAGATTTTCTAGCAGGGTTGATTAAGACACGACTTTCTTTTCGTTTACTGAATTGTTTGCGGTATTGACTTGGTGTTAATTCATAGTAACGTTTAAATTGTCGGTTGAAATTTGACAAGTTATTAAAACCAACAGCCGTAGCAATTTCAAGAACAGGATTTGAGGTGTTAATCAACATATCGCAAGCCTTGTTCAGGCGAACTTGAATGATGAATTCCGTACAAGAGCTTCCAGTATGCTGTTTAAAGACCGCCATAAAGTGTGTTTTACTATATCCCATGAATTGAGAAAGGTAATCAATAGAGAGATTCTTTTGATAGTTGTTATTGATGAAGTCAATCAATTCACGAATCTGTTCATTTTTACGATAAGTATCATCGGTGTTCTTGCGAAGAACGTAACGATAGTAAAAGAGCAAATAGAGAAATTCATTGAGTTTTGATTTGAGCAGCAGTTCAAAATGACGTCCTTCGTTTTTTGAAAGCTCAAAAATCGTGAAGAGGCACTCTTTGATTTCTTCATAACCTTCCATTCCTGGTTGAATACGCGGAACAAATTTATAAAGGCTAGTTTGCAAAGGTTGCAAGTATCGAAGACTAACTTGGTCAACAATGGAATACCCAATCATGTCTAAGTGAAATCGAAAAGTATCAGTGACATGTTTCTGGTTTTCTAATGGGTGAATAGAGTGCATACCATTTGGTCGTATGAGGATAATATCACCCGCTTGACTATTAAAGTAATCGTAATCAATGTGAAAACGAGCGGAACCTTCATAAATATAATTGATTTCAACTTCTGGATGCCAGTGGAAAAGGACGTCAGGACGGCCGTTTTCAACCACTGTACTGTAATAATCATAAGGTAGAAGGTGCTTGCTTTCATCTATTTTTATTTCGTGAGCTGGATCTGCTTGTTTCATATAATACCCCTTCTAATCATAACATAGTATTAACTACTCTTTTATTATAGCAGAATAATCCGAAAAATGGAAGCGTATTCTAGAAAAGGTTTTCATAAAAATTTTCAAGACCATATCAGATAAAAGTATTATAAATGAGAAGGATAGTGTTAGAATCATTTTTGCTAGCTGACTATAATAGGAATATAAAATCACTTAGCGAGACCTCTTTTTTGATCGTGCTAGCAAGTGGTTTTAGAGTCTATGAGACACAATTGTTTACATTTTTTGAAAGAGCTCCGCATGACAAATTAATCTCCTTTGTTAGCTGCGGAGCTTTTTAATTTACCAGTTTTCTAGTATAAGAAACTTTCATGAAACGACTGTTTCTTTTAGATATTTTATCTCAAAAGTAGTAGAATGAAAGGGTAAACATAATGTTAATTTAGTCATTCAAGGAGGAATTAATCATGGAAGAATTGAAAAAAGTTCTCTTAGCCGGTATTGGTTTGACGTCTATGACTTTGGAAAAAGCTGATGCTTTTGTAAAAGAGTTAGTCGAAAAAGGACGCCTCACTGTTGACGAAGGAAAAGAATTGCACTCTGAACTAAAACGTCGAAGTGAAGACGAAGCACAAGCTTTTTTAGATCAATTAAATGCTAAAACAAAACCTGTTCAATATGCTACCAAAGAAGATGTTTCTCGTCTTGAAGACAAAATTGATGCGCTTTTGAAGAAGTCAAATATCTTAAATTAGAAATTATTGGTGGGTTATGTCAGGTAGACGCTTAAGAGAAATCATTGGTGCCTTTAGTTCAGTAGGGTTAACCTCTTTAATCGAAAAAGGAAAAGCTGCAGAAGATAAATCAACACCTCGTAAGCTTCGCTTAGCTTTTGAAAAATTAGGTCCAAGTTTTGTTAAAATTGGTCAGATTCTTTCGACAAGAAGTGATATTTTTCCAGAAGCATATGTTAGAGAATTGAGTAAGCTACAAAGCAATGTGCTTCCGCTGCCAACAGAATCGGTCATGGAAGCCATAGAAGCAGAGCTTACTGGTCCTGTTTCCGCTTATTTTTCTGAAATCAGACCTGAGCCACTAGCGAGTGGCTCAGTTGCTCAGACACACCGTGCTCGTTTGCTAAATGGGAAAGACGTTATCATCAAAATTCAACGCCCAAATCTGCCAGAAATTATCGAGGAAGACTTGACACTTTTGATTCGCCTTTCAAAACGTATCCCAAAAGCATTTCTTCCAATGGTAGATTTACCTGAGGTTTTGCAGCAAATCAAAGAAAGCTTGACGCGTGAAATTGATTTTCGCAATGAAGCTCAAGCTATGATTACCTTTGCTGAATTGAATCAATCAAGTAAATGTATTGCTAGTCCAGAAGTCTATGATGAGTTTACAACGCCTCGTTTAATCGTTGAAGACTACGTTTCAGGTATTCCGATTAATCACTATGATGAGTTGATTAAGGCAGGTTATGACCTTGAAGACATTGGTCGAAAACTCATGCTTAGCTTCATTAAGCAAGTCTTTAAAGATGGCTTTTTCCATGGCGACCCTCACCCAGGTAATCTTTTTATCTCAGACGGTAAGATTTATTTTATTGATTTTGGGATTATGGGAAAACTTGATAATGGCATGCGCGTGGCCTTAAATGATATTCTTTATAGCTTTACAGCACAAGACGTCGAAGGTATGATGAAAGGCATTTTGTCTGTCACAAGCTTTGATACCTCAATGAACAAGTCAGCTCTTGCCCAAGACGTGGAACGCATGCTTGCTAAGTATTCTAGCCTAGATATCGGTGTCTTATCTATCACAGATTTGATTGAGGATTTGTTAAATGTCTTTGTCAAAAATGGACTCAAAGCGTCACCACAGATTACCATTTTAGAAAAAGCAGCTCTGCAAATTGAAGGCATTTTTCGTGAGCTAGCTCCGGAAGTTGACCTCATGACCCTTGCTAAGAATTATTTCTTAGAAAATATGGGACCTGACATGCTTAAGCAAGCTTTGAACAAAGAAACCCTGCTTATTGAGCTCTTTTATCAGCTTAAAAATGGTAAGAATATCCCGCGTCGTCTCAATCAACTCTTGGAACAAGTCTTGAATGGACGTATTTTAGTTAACCATGATTTATACGATTACACCAACCGTATTAAGTTTTTTAATCGTGTGGTTAACCGCTTTGTTTTAAGTTTGCTCTTTTTTGCCGTATTGATAAGTGCTGTAATTTTGAGTTTTAATCAAAACTTAGAAATCCTATCAAATGGCCTTTTTGGCTTAGCTTTGTTGCTCTTTTTGTGGGATCTAGTCCTCATTCTCAAAAAATAAAAGGAAACAAGATAGAAGGAATTTCCTAATGACTTAGGAAATTTTTTCTATTTTTATTTTTGTAACCGCTTGCTATAATGACAATGTATTAAACAAGGAGGATATGTAATGGCTAAGTTACCAGATAATTTTTTGTGGGGTGGTGCAGTTGCTGCTCACCAACTTGAAGGTGGATGGAAAGAAGGAGGAAAAGGACTCAGTGTTGCTGACGTGATGACAGCTGGTCGTCATGGTGTTCCTCGTGAAATCACTGACGGTGTGGTTGAGGGTAAATATTATCCAAACCACGAAGCGATTGATTTCTATCACCACTATAAAGAAGATATTGCTTTGTTTGCTGAAATGGGCTTCAAATGTTTCCGTACATCAATTGCATGGACACGTATTTTCCCAAATGGTGATGAATTAAAACCAAATGAAGCAGGTTTGCAATTCTACGATGATTTATTTGACGAATGCTTGAAACACGGTATCGAACCTGTTGTTACTTTGTCTCACTTTGAATTGCCATATCATTTGGTTAAAGAATATGGTGGTTTCACAAACCGTAAATTGGTTGATTTCTTTGTTCGTTTCGCTGAAACATGTTTCCGTCGTTACAAAGACAAAGTAAAATATTGGATGACATTTAACGAAATCAATAACCAAGCAAACTATCAAGAAGATTTTGCACCATTTACAAACTCTGGTATTGTCTACAAAGAAGGCGATGACCGCGAAGCGATTATGTATCAAGCAGCTCACTATGAATTGGTAGCATCTGCGCGTGCGGTTAAAATTGGTCGTGAAATCAACCCTGATTTCCAAATTGGTTGTATGATTGCCATGTGTCCAATTTACCCTGCAACATGTAATCCAAAAGATATCCTAATGGCACAAAAAGCCATGGAAAAACGTTATTACTTCACTGATGTGCATGTTCATGGCTTCTACCCAAAACATATTCTTAAATACTGGGAACGCAAAGGCATTAATGTCGATGTGACAGAAGAAGATTTGGCAGATTTGAAAGAGGGAACTGTTGATTACATCGGATTCTCATACTACATGTCATTTGCAATCGATTCTCACCGTGAAAATAACCCACACTTTGACTACCTTGAAACAGAAGATTTGATTAAAAATAAATACGTCAAAGCGTCTGAATGGGGTTGGCAAATTGACCCAGAAGGTCTTCGCTATAGCTTGAACTGGTTTACTGATATGTACCACTTGCCACTTTTCATCGTGGAAAATGGTTTCGGTGCTATTGACCAAGTAGAAGAAGACGGCATGGTTCACGATGATTACCGCATTGATTACCTTGGTGCTCACATCAAAGAAATGATTAAAGCTGTCGACGAAGACGGTGTTGATTTGATGGGATACACTCCATGGGGTTGTATTGACCTTGTCTCAGCAAGTACAGGTGAAATGCGCAAACGTTATGGCTTCATCTATGTTGATAAAGATGACGAAGGTAACGGTACTTACAAACGTACACCAAAATTGTCATTTGACTGGTATAAGAAAGTCATTGCTTCAAACGGTGAAGAAGTCTAAAGTTATTCATTAAGTTATTATTTTGAAACCTTTGTGGGGGTGTAATCTCTTACCCTACGAAGGTTTTTACATGGTTATAAGAAGAGAGTAGGTCTTTATGATTGGGTATATTGCGGCTTGTTTGACAACGTTTGGTTTTTTGCCACAAATGATCAAGGTTTTAAAAACCAAAGACGTTGAATCCATTTCACTTGGCATGTATACCATGTCAGTCACTGGGATGGCATTGTGGTTAGCACATGGAATCTCTGTTTCAGATCCAGCTTTAATTGTTGCCAATACCATCTCAGTTGCCTTAGCAGGAATTATCCTTATTTGTAAAATAATTTATAAATAATTTTTAAAAGTCTTCGAAATGTTGTTATATCAATGTTTTGGAGGCTTTTTTGCAAAAGAATTCCAGTGGATTCTTCCTATTTAATTTCTGAAAAGAAGCTTTACAGAAAATAATTGACAGGGCTTTCAAAAAGGATTATAGTAATCGTATAATTTGAGTGTTCCGTTAGGAACAAGGAGGTGAGGGTTATTATGGTGACGATTTTAGCAATTATTTTTGGGTTTTTGTTAATCTTTGCGATTGTTCGTGTTGTCCAAATCAAAATGGGCGTGACCAAACGCTTTGGTTACCATTACACCATTACCATGCATCATGGACTGAAGTTACCAGATTTGATAAAAAATGATAATCTTAGAGGAAAGATTAAGATTATTTCGGCAACAGACGACACTTGCAAGGTACAATCACAGATTAATGATACTGAGCTGAAGACAACCTTAATGAAAGATTATGGACTGGATTCAACTCAAGTGCAGGTCGAGAATACTCAGTAAGCATGAATGAGTCGTTTTTAGGAATAGGACATTAGAAATCACAAATCGTCTACAATAATTATTTTGTTAATAATTTAGACATTTTGTTTTAAGAAATGATGTTTTCTTTTGAATGAATGTCTTATAATGTCGGTGAAGTGTTAAAAATACTTCAGACAATTAGGTTAAAGGAGATTAATGATGTTAAAAATGCTATTAATTGTTTTAGTTGTTGCTTTTGTTGTGGCTGGTATCTACAATGTTAGAAATCAACTATGGGTGTCAAAGACATTTGGTTATGATTATGTAGTCGTCATGAAAGATGGTGCAAAACTACCTGATTTAGCAAGCAATGCTAACCTTAAAGGAAAAGTTAGAGTTGTCGGCTCATCAGATGATACTTGTAGCGTTCAATCACATCTCAACGATGTGGAATTGAAAAAGATTTTGATGGCAGATTATCACTTGTCAGATGAACAAGTTTATATCCGCCCAGCACAACTATCAGGTGCCGTTGGTATGATGTAGTTTAGGAGATGACGAATATGAGCATCAAATGGGTTATTATTATCGCATTTTTAGTTCTGATTGCTCTTGTTTACTTTTTGACTAGTAAATATCGAAAAGATTATGATAGTCAAGGTGAACGGATGAGTGGTCCATATATTATCACCTTTTCAAATCTTAATGAGTTTCCTGATATTTTAGCTAATCAAAAGATTTCTGATATGATTCAAGTGCTTCATAAAGATTCAAAAAGTTATCGTGTTTATTCTATAATGAATGATGAAAAATTGAAAAAGCTAATTACTGATGAGTTAGGCTTACAAGAAAATCAAGTTTCTGTCAATTATACAAAATTATTTATTCCAGCATTCTTTTAAGATAGTCAGACTAGTTTTCCCTAGTCTGGCTATTTTTTTCTAAAAAAACTGAAGATTTACAGCAAATTTCCGTAATGATTGCAGTTTGATTACGGAAAAAGTTGCATCTAAACGGAAATTTTCCGTAATGGTCTTATTTTTTTCCGCATCACATAGGAAAAAGAATGCGTTTACATAATGATGGCGTTTTCATATAATATCAGTGTAAACAAAAAACAAAGGAGATTAAACGTTATGGCTAAACAAGCTTTAATTATCTGTGCAGGCGGTATGTCATCATCAATGATTGCTAAAAAAACAATGACATATCTTCAAGAAAAAGGTGAAGACATTGAAATGGATGCTGTTGGGGTTCCAGAAGGACAAAAACGTATCGAAGCTGATAAATATGATTTGTACCTTGTCAGCCCACAAACTAAAATGAACTTTAAACAATTGGCAGATGCAGCTGCTAAAACAAACAAACCAATCGTTCAAATTCCACCACAAGCTTACATTCCAATCCCAATGGGTATTGAAAAAATGGCAGCTTTGGTAAAAGAAAACATCTAATGCCCGTTGTGATATAATAGTTCTAATGGTACTTGGAGGTGTCCTCTTCTGTGTTAAATAAAAAAGAAAAGCAGATTATTCAATATCTTATTAAAGATAAGGATAAATTCGTTACTAGTAAAGAACTAGCAGCGCAATTAGGATGTTCGGATAGAACAATTAGAACTTACTATAAAACACTTGTTGAAAAATTAGATTTTTACTCAGGCATTGATTTGATTTCCAAGCAAGGTTACGGCTACAAGTTAGACATCGTAGATGATGATGCTTATGCTGATTTCTTAGAGGAAAATCATATCAATGACCATCACAATAATTATCAAAATATTACTGATATCAATGATCGTTACAATTATTTGCTAAACAAACTTTTGTTTGAACAAAATGAAATTTATTTTGATGATTTAGCTGATGAGTTGTTTGTTAGTCGATCAACATTATCTAGTGATTTTAAAAAGATAAGACAAAAATTTAAACCTTATCATTTAAAAATTGAAAGCAAAGCCAATAAAGGGGTTTACGTCTTAGGACAAGAACGTGATAAACGTCGTTTCATCATGGATTACTTTATTGATTCTGGTTTTATTAACACCATGCATTCATACGTTGATAATGAGTTGCTTAATCAAAAAATTTCTTTTGAAGAGTTAACCATCATTGTTCTGGATGAATGTCGGGAAGGTGGTCTTAAATTATCAGACTTTGTGATTCAAAATCTAGTCATCCACATTGCTTTAGCAATCCGTCGCATTACCGAAGGGTTTCGCATTAGCAAGGTGTCAGAAGATGAACTGGTACTGAGAGGTTTGGCAGAACGTCAAATTGCTGAAAATATCTTAAAACGTGTTTCAGTATCTACGCACATTGATTTTCCAGCAGAAGAAGTTGATTACATTACTCTCCACTTGGTTTCAAAAGGTCACGGGAGTGCTTGTCACATTTCTGAAGTTTTGCAAGAGCAAATGCGTCAGGAATTGATTGACAGTATTGACCAAATTAATCCAACTGTTAAGAATGACTTCCAATTGATTGAGGGCTTGCTTGCTCATCTATCAACAATGTTCATTCGCTTGCAAAGCAGGGTTGTTATGGAAAACCCTTTGACAGCGGAAATTCAAGCCAATTATCGCGATATGTATCAACTAGCTGAACGTGTTGTAGCTAATATGCCAACTTTCAGTGCTTACACTTTATCACCAAATGAAATCGCCTACATTGCTCTGCATTTTATGGCTGCCAAAGAAAGATACAAAGAACAACGTAAATACAATGTTCTTGTCATCTGTGCTACGGGATACGGTAGTGCTCAAATGCTTAAGAGCCGTATTGAAAACGAGCTCGGGAACTTGGTTTCAATTACGGATGTGATTGGTTATTATGAAATCAACGATGAAAAGTTAAAGGGAATTGATTTTATCGTTTCTTCTATTGATTTGTCAAACTTGATTTTCAATATTCCAGTCTTTACGGTTTCAGTTTTCTTAAATGATGAAGAGTTAAAGGATATTAAACAGGGAATCTCTCATTTGAATAGGTCTTTAGCAAATGTAGAAGATCGTCAATCAGAACTCAGTGTAAGCGATGTGTTTGATGATTACTTCTCAGAAGACTATTTCTTTCTACTATCGGACGCTTCAAAAGAAGAGGTATTGCAAAAACTAGCTCAGAGCATTTCACAAAATGAAAATGAGCAATTTGAGGAACGACTTCTTAATATGATGAAACAGCGGGAATCTATGAGTTCCATCGTATTCGGGAAAAACATTGCCGTACCTCATCCTTTGAAAGCCGTCGGTAGCAAACATCATTTTGCAGTAGCGATTGTTAAAAATGGTGTGAAATGGGATGAACAATATCCATCAATCAAAATTATCTTTTTAATGTCAATGTCAATTCATGATAATGATGGACTACCAGAGTTGACATCTGCCATTGTTGATTTGGTTGATAATCCAAAACTTCAAGAACAAATGTTAGCTTGTCAATCATTTGATGAATTTAAAAAAATATTTTTAACGATTTAAAAAGGAAGTAGGAGTTATATGAATTCAGAAGAATTGCAAGTTGCAGCATTTGAGATTATCTTAAATTCTGGTAACGCACGTTCAATCGTCCACGAAGCATTTGATGCGATGCGCGAAGGAAATTATGCGTTAGCAGAAGAAAAGTTAAAAGAATCAAATGACGAATTATTAAAAGCCCATCAATCACAAACACACTTGCTCCAAGAATACGCAGGTGGTAAAGAAGTTAATGTTGAAATCATCATGGTTCATGCTCAAGATCACTTGATGACTACAATGACACTTCGTGAAGTTGGACTTGAAATGTTAGAATTATACAAAAAAATCGGTTAGTTAGGCAAGAAAGGAGATAACTATGGCTGCTTTAACAGAAAAGGAGAAAAGAGAATTAGATGCTACAAGGCGTGAAAATGGGATTAAAAACATGTATTACACACGTTACTTCCTCATTCGCTACGTTGTTGCCTTCTTCTTTTTCATCAATCTCTACTGGATCTTGATGTTCTTATCTGCTAGTAACTTCAGTCTAGTTATCATTCCAGTTCTTATGGCTGCCTTTGGTGCCATTTGTATGTGGGAACAATCGCGAATGTATTCAAGGGAACAAAAACCTGCGGTTAAGACGCAATTTTATTTTCAAACGATTATTGCTTTAAATATCATTTTAATTATTGCCACTGTATTTAAACAATATCACAGTTTTTATCCATTCTTATCTGAAAATGGTACGACTCAAATTTTTCTCATCGTGATGCTTTTACTTGGGATTATGATTTCATCATGGATGTTAGTAAAAATCGCTCGTATCAATCGTAATTCAGATAAACAATACTATCGCATTCAAAAATATTTGGCATCAATCAATTAGTTAACAACAAACATTCAACAGTTTTTAGGAGGAGAAGAAAATGTTTGAATTTTTAGAAAAGTACTTGATGGGGCCGATGGCTAAAGTATCTGCTTGGCGTCCTGTTCGTGCAATTGTTGCCGCTGGTATGGCAAGTATTCCGTTTACTATCGTCGGATCTATGTTCCTTGTCTTGAGCATTATCCCACAAGCCTTTCCAATTCCTGCCTTAACATCAATTTGGGCAAACTCAGTTGATAAAATTGCACCTCTTTACTTGCAAGCTTACAACTGTACAATGGGTATCTTGTCTCTCTACTTTGCCATTGTTATTGGTTATGAGTATACAAAAATCTTTGCTGACGAAGAAGATTTGAACGTTGACCCAGTATATGGTGCTCTACTTTCAGTATTTGCATTCTTCTTGACAATTCCAGAATTGCTTGTTAAAAATGGTGCATTTGACTACTTGAACGTCAAAGGTGCTACAATCAATGGTTGGACTGTTGGTGGTAACAGCTTGGCTCGTTTGTCAACATCTGGTATGTTTACAGCAATCTTGATGTCTATCCTTGCTGTTCAACTTTACCGTGTATGTATCAAACGTAACTGGGTTGTTAAAATGCCAGAAGCTGTACCATCAGGTGTTTCTCGCTCATTCTCAGCTTTGATTCCATGTGCTTTCGTAGCTCTTGTTGTCCTTGTTATTGATGGTGTATTCATCGCTCTTGGTACTGATATCTACAACGTTGTTGCTATTCCATTTGGTTTCGTTCGTCACATCGCAAACTCTTGGCTTGGTATTGTGGTTATTTACCTTCTTGTTCACGCTTTGTGGATTGTTGGTATCCACGGTGCTAACATCGTCATGGGTCTTGTTAACCCAATCCTTTTGTCAAACATGGCAGAAAACGTTGACGGAGCTCACATTGCCTTTGCCGGTGAATTCTCAAACTCATACGTTATCATGGGTGGTTCTGGTGCAATGCTTCTTGCTTGTGTATGGCTTGCAGTAGCAGCTAAATCATCACAACTTAAAATGCTTGGTCGTGCAGCTATGGGTCCTGCAATCTTCAACATCAACGAACCATTGATCTTTGGTCTTCCTGTTGTTTACAACCCAATCCTTGCCCTTCCATTCATTATCGCACCAATCGTATGTGCTTCAATCGCATACTGGTCAATCAAACTTGGCTTTGCCGCAGTATCAATCATCCAAACTCCATGGCCAACTCCAATCGGTCTTGGTGCTTACATCGGAACTGGTGGTAACATCGGTGCCGTTATCACAGCTCTTGTCTGTGCCCTAGCAGCATTCTTTGTTTGGTTCCCATTCCTTAAAATGTACGATTTGAAACTTCTCAAAGAAGAAGGCGTAGAAGCTTAATAAAAATTAAGAGCGGGTTTACCCGTTCTTTTTTTGTCTTGGGTAAAATAATCAAGATTTTTTAATACTATTTAGGTTGGATAGAATAATTAGATTTTATGTGTATATTATAAGAAATCTTACTGGTTTTTTTTGGTAGTTTTCACTAGAATTTGGTAATAATTCAATCTAATCTACGAAATTGAGCATGATTAGTGTACAAAAAAAATAATTTTTTAGTACAATTCAATTGAGAAATGAATAAAGAGGAGGTGACGAAGTGTCAAACGCGATTACTCGAAAAGAGATAGATTATCAGGCTTTTTTAAATCGTGAGAGAAAGAAACGTCATCATCGTTATGATGAAGAATTGAGACAATATATTTATCTTAAAAATGGTGATTTAGAAAATGCTTTAACGGCAACTAAACAAATGTTCCAGTCAAATTTGACAGGTCAGTTATCAGAAAATCCCGTTAGAAATTACCAATATCTTTTTGTTGCTTCTGTTACGCTCGCCACGCGCTTTGCTATCCAGGGTGGACTGGATGAAGAAGTTGCTTTTAATACCAGTGACCTTTACATTCAAAAAGTTGATAAGATTGATAATGTGCAAGATATTTTTGAATTACAAGTTGAAATGTTTACGACTTTCACAAAACTTGTCAGGCAAAGTAAGCTTGATCAAGCTAAAGCTTTACCTATTTTACGCTGCATAGAATACATAGAGTTGCACTTACATGAGGTGATTCATTTATCTGATTTGGCTAAGCATACTGGTTATTCAAGTAATTATATTTCAAAATTGTTTAAAGAACGAATGAATCAGTCTGTTAAGTCTTATATTCAAACTCAAAAAATTTCAGTTGCAAAGAACATGTTGTTAGAATCTGATTATTCATTACTGGAAATATCAGAAACACTTGCTTTCAGTTCGCAGAGCTATTTCACAAAAATATTTAAAAAAGTGACTGGTGAAAAACCACTTGATTACCGTGCAAATCACCTCACTGATGCTATTCATTCGAAAGGAGTCATAGATGACAGAACTTGAAAAATTAGAGGCTGGTTTACCTTATTGTTTTACGGATCCAGATATTGAAAAAATCAAAAAAGAAGCTTTACGAAAATGTCAAGTTTTAAATGCTATCGATATTTTAGACGTAGAAAAAAGAACAGCTGCAATAAAAGATTTATTTGGATCAGTTGGTGAGGATGTTTCGGTTTTTCCAAATTTTAATTGTGATAATGGAAAAAATATCCATGTTGGTGAGCATTTTTTGATGAATTATAATGGCATTATTTTAGATGTGGCAGAAGTTCGTATTGGTCATCACGTTATGATTGGTCCAAATACTATGATTACTACGGTCAATCATCCACTAACCCCACAAGGCAGACGTGACAATCTTGGTATTGCCAAGCCAGTAATTATTGGTAATGATGTTTGGATTGGTGGAAATGTTACGATTTTGCCAGGTGTAACTATTGGAAATAATGTTGTAGTGGCAGCAGGTGCTGTGGTTACAAAAAATGTTCCAGATAACTATGTAGTTGCAGGGGTCCCAGCGAAGTTTTTAAAAACAATTGAAAATGATGTGGAGAATTGATATGACTAAATTAAAAGGACAAGTTGCTATTATTACTGGCGCAAGTTCAGGAATTGGCCGCGCAACAGCTTACGCATTAGCATCTGAAGGTTGTCACTTAGTATTGACAGCTAGACGTGAAGAACGGCTAAAAGAAGTGAAAGAAAAATGTGAAGCAATGGGAAGTAAGGTTGTCTATTACGTTGGTGATGTTTGCCAAGAAAAGACAGCTATTCAAACAGTTTCATTAGCAATTGAAACCTTTGGAAGGATTGATATTTTAGTTAACAATGCCGGTATTGGTAAATTAATTCCTTTGGTTGAATCAACTAGTGATGACTATTACGAAATAATGGATACTAACGTTTTTTCATCATTTATTTTTTCAAAATATGCAGCTATCGAAATGCTGAAAAAACGTCAAGGTAAAATTATTTTCGTATCTTCTGTAACTGGTCATGTTGGTCATGAAGATGAAACAATTTATACGATGACAAAATTTGCTCAGCGCGGATTATCACAAGCGATTGATAAAGAATTACGCTCACAAGGAATTAAAACTTGTGTTGTTTGTCCAAGTGCTACAAAGACTGAATTTGAAGTTGGTTATGGAAGAACGAAAGAAAGTGTAGAAGCAGCACATTGGGAGACAGCAGATGATGTCGCTCAAGGAATTCTGTATGCTTGTAAGGCTGAGAATACAGTCTGGGAAATTCGTATGAGGTAATAATTAAATTTTAACTATTGAAAAAGAATATGGGAGAGTACATAATGGAAAATTATCTTTTAAATGATGGAAACCTTATTCCAAAACTTGGTTTTGGAACTTGGCAATCTAAAAATGGAGAAGAGGCCTATCAAGCTGTAAAGACTGCGTTGAAAGTTGGTTACCGTCATATTGATACAGCAGCAATTTACGGAAACGAGGAAAGCGTTGGTCAGGCTATAAGAGATAGTGGTATTGATAGAAAAGAGATTTTTGTAACCACAAAACTTTGGAATAATGTTGGGAACTATCAAGAAGCTAGGGAAGCTATTGATACTTCATTAGAAAAGTTAGGCCTTGACTTTGTTGATTTGTACTTAATTCATTGGCCAAATCCGCTTGCTTTCAGGGAAAACTGGGAAGAAAGAAATCGTTCGATTTGGAAAGCAATGGAAGAGGCAGTAGCAGCAGGAAAAATTCGCAGCATAGGTGTCAGCAATTTCTTACCACATCACTTAGAAGCCCTTTTGAAAACAGCAAGGATTAAACCAAGCGTTAATCAAATTAGACTTTCACCGGGAATTTATCAAAAAGAAGTAGTTGATTTTTGCAATCAAAATGACATTTTAATTGAAGCTTGGAGTCCATTTGGTCAAGGGGATGTTTTTAATCACCCATTCTTAAAAGAATTGGCTGAAAAATATCAGACATCAGTTGCTAAGTTGGTTTTAACTTGGAGCCTTCAACAAGGATTTCTTCCATTACCAAAATCTGTAACTCCTAAAAGAATTGAGAGTAATTTTGATGCTTTTGGTGTGACTATTTCAGATGAAGATATGGATAAATTAACGAATTTAAAAGTTGAGTCTAGTGCACCTAATCCTGATCAAGTGGATTTTTAAAATATTTATGGAAAGATGATTTTTAAACTAAATCATCTTTTTTCGTGTCATAGTATCATTTTTTCTGAATATACTCAAAGCTTTTTTCAGAAAGCTAGCGTATAATGGGGGACAAGGAGGGTGTTATGACAGTAAAAGTAATTGCAACTGATATGGACGGAACCTTTTTAACAGATAAAAAGACTTATGACAAGGTTTTATTTGATCGTTTGTTTGATCGTTTTATGGCAGAAGGCATCAAATTTGTGGTGGCAAGCGGTAACCAGTATCGTCAGATTATCCAACAATTTCCTAAACACAAACATTTAATGTCTTTTGTGGCTGAAAATGGCGGTCACATCATTGAAAATGGTCGAACTTTGCAGGAAGAATTTGAAACAGTAGAAGCCATCTCTGCTTTGGTTAATTATATCGAAAAACATTATCCAGATACGGTGATTAACTTGGCAGGAAAGGCATCGTCATACTTGCCAATGTCGACACCGAAAAAAATCAAGGATTTGCTTAGCTATTATTTGCCTGTTTTAAAATACGTTGATAATCTACATCCAATTCCTGAGGATGATTATTTTAAAGTCACTTTACTGGTTCGTGATGAATTGACCTTCCAAGTGAGAGATGAAATTAACACTTTATTTGCGGATTATCAACTAACGGCGACCTCTAGTGGTTTTGGTTGTATTGATGTCATTCCATCGCATGTGCATAAAGGAACTGGCCTTGATTTCTTGCTCAATCACTGGGGCTATGGTCCTGAAAATCTGATGGTTTTTGGTGACGGTGGCAATGATATTGAGATGTTAAAACTGGCTAAATATTCTTTTGCGATGGCAAATGCTCCGCAGGAAATTAAAAACGTAGCCAACTATCAAGCTCCGTCAAATCAAGAAAATGGTGTTTTGCAAGTTCTTGCTCGTCATTTCTTGAATGAGTCAGATTTGTGATAGAATAGTCAAAAAGGAGAAAAAATGACTGATTTTCAAGAACTATATCACAAAGCTGATGTGACAGAATTTCGTAAGCAAATCTTAGCTGACCAACAAGCACAGTTGTGGGAAAAATACGATGCTTTGAATCAACTGGTAAAACAGCCAAATGTTGTCTTTGCTGGAGATTCTATCACTGAGTATTTTCCCATTCATGAAATGCTGACGTTGGATTTACCGCTTTATAACCGCGGTGTTCATGGCATCAACAGTTTGCAGCTTTTAGAACATCTGAATACACAAGTTTTAGATTTGAAACCAAGTAAAGTTGTTCTCTTGATTGGGGTTAATGATTTAAAGACCAGACAGCCAGAAGAAGTGCGTGAAACGATTGAGACTATCATAGCTACTATTCAACAAAAGTTGCCTGAAACTCAGATTATCTTGCTTTCTGTTTTTCCAATGAATGAGTCACCAAGATTCGTCCGCACACCAAGTCATCGTAATAATTATAGTATCAATCGATTAAATGCTTTGTTGTCTGACTTGTCAGGAGATGGTGTGACATACCTTAATCTTCATGGTGCTTTGTGCGATGAAAGTGGTGAGTTGCCACTAAATCGTACAGTTGATGGCCTTCACCTTAATGTCGATGGTTATCGTGTGGTGTCTGAGATTTTGTCAGCGTATTTGTAGTGGGATAGTATCATTTTCCAAGATAATAATGCAAGATTGCGCTTTCAAATAACGGTATACTATTATTGTACTTAATTGAAAGAGGGAAAAGATATATGACAAAAGCATTTCCAAAAAACTTCCTTTGGGGCGGAGCAATTGCTGCTAACCAAGCCGAAGGTGCTTATAACGAAGATGGTCGAGGACTTGTTGCAACTGATGTGACAACTGGTGGGTCAGTAAACGCGCCACGCTACATGACTTATATCGGCAAAGATGGTAAACCTGGTAAAGCGCCAGCTATGGGCCATAATGGTAAGATTCCTGAAGGCGCTAAATACGCCGTGCTCGATACAGAGCATTATCCAAACCATGTGGCTGTTGATTTTTATCACCGTTACAAAGAAGACATCAAGTTGTTTGCTGAAATGGGTTACTCTGTTTTTCGTTTGTCAATTTCTTGGGCTCGTATTTTCCCAAATGGTGATGACAAAGAACCTAACCAAGCAGGGCTTGATTTCTACCGTTCAGTCTTTGAAGAATGCCGTAAATACAATATTGAACCTTTGGTTTCAATTTGGCATTTTGATACGCCATTAGCACTTGAAGAAAATTATGGCGGTTGGAAAAATCGTAAGCTGATTGATTTTTATGTGCGTTATTGTGAGGTTATTTTTAACGAATACAAAGACTTGGTTAAATACTGGTTAACTTTCAATGAAATCAATAACACAACCATGTTCCTTGATATGTTTGGTTCAAAAGCTAGTGATGCAGATTATCAAGAAGGCTACCAAATCCTTCACCATCAATTTGTAGCGTCAGCTAAGGCTGTTCAAATTGGTCATGCCATCAATCCTGATTTCATGATTGGAAATATGATTTGTGGTATTACATTTTATCCTGGCACATGTGATCCAGCAGATATCCTTGCTAATGAACACAAATGGCAATCAGGCATTTACTACTGTGGTGATGTGCAAGCAAAAGGAAAATACGGTACTTATGCCAAACGTCTCTGGAAAGAGCACAATGTTGAATTGGATATTACAGAAGAAGACCTTGAAGATTTGAAACGCGGGACAGTTGATATGTATACTTTCTCATATTATATGTCAAACAATGTGACAACTCACACTGGCGGTGAGCAAGTTTCAGGTAACTTCTCAGCAGGTGCTAAAAATCCATACTTGACTTATTCTGATTGGGGTTGGGCGCATGATCCAATGGGACTTCAATATTATCTTGAAAAAATCTATGACCGTTATGAAATCCCATTGATGGTTGTTGAAAATGGTCTTGGAGCGTTTGATACTGTTGAAGAAGATGGCTCAATTCACGATGATTATCGCATTGATTACCACCGTGCGCACATTAATGCCATGGCAAATGCTATTGACAACGGCGTCGACCTTATTGGTTACACTACGTGGGGTTGTATCGATATCGTCTCAGCTGGTACAGGTGAAATGCGTAAACGTTATGGTTTCATCTACGTTGATATGGATGATGAAGGCAATGGAACCCTAAATCGCACACCCAAAGACAGTTTCTACTGGTATAAAGAAGTTCTTTCAACAAATGGCCAAAAAGCCATTGATGAAGCAAGTGAAGATTAAAACTGATAAATAAATTCCTCGCTCTTTTAGCGGGGATTTTTTGAAATAATTTGAAAAAAAATAGTGTTTTTTTGTTAGAAAGTGATAGAATAAACTTAAAGATTAAAAAGTTTATTGGAGATTATTATGAGAGTTAAAGGTCACGGAACAATAAAAAAATCAAAAGCCTACGGTGCTATTGGAACACTTTTATTATCAGGTGTCTTGCTGACGACTTTTGGAGCTAATGGTGTTTGCGCTGATGAAGTGCAAGCAAGTACGAGCGCCACTGTTAATAGCATGTTAGCTGATGTCAATAGTGAAAATTATCAGGCTGATGCTGGTTTGTCTGAAGAAACTAGTGATTTGTCAGAAAATGATAAGGCAAATGAGCTTAATTCTGAGTTAGCATCTAGTTCAATTAATGATGAGCAAAGTACGACAACTACTGAGCAAACAGAAGTAAATGACGATAAATCAGCAGTTACTGATGACAGTAATTTCACAGGTGCTGAGTCTGAGCAGGTTGACAATCTTTCTGAAAATCAAACTGAGTCAATCGTTGATGCTAATGCTAACAGTCAGCTTACGGATGAATCACAAAACGTTAAGCCTGAAATTACTGCTAATGACAATCAAAAACTTGTTACTGAACGCAGAGCAACAGGAAACGCTACAGACGAAGTAACCAGTGCGACCTTAACGAATAAAGGTTTTGATATTCAGTATAATCAAGCTATTCCAGCAGGTGCTAAAATCATGTTTGCGGTTTGGTCTGAGGTCAATGGTCAAGATGACCTTATTTGGTACACAGCTGATAGCAATGGACACGTCGTAGCCAAATACACTGGTTCATACGGAAAATACAATATCCATACTTACCAAAATATCAATGGTCAAATGATTGGTTTAAATGGTCGCACCATTGATGTGCCAAAACCAAGTGCCAAGGTGACAATTACAAAGGTTAGTGGCACAACTTACAAAGTGATTGTTAGTGATATTCCAGCTTACATCACTAGTATTCAACTACCAACATGGACAGAAAAAGGTGGTCAGGATGATATTCAGTGGTATGCTACTACTCAAAATGCTGACGGCACTTTTACAAGAACCTTTAGTATCGGTGAGCACAACCTAGAAAGTGGTAAATATAATGTCCATGTTTATGGGACAAGTGCAGTTACGAATTCGCTAACAGGTCTTACTGGTACAAGCTTCCAAGGAGATTATCAGTTTGGAGATGTCAAAGTTCAACCAACTTTGACATCAAATGGTATCCAAATTAGCATGCCAAGTGATGTTAGCTCAGATATGACCGTTTACCATGCTGTTTGGTCAGCCAAAAATGACCAAGACGATTTGATTTGGTACAAAGTTCCAGCTAATGGTCAACTGACAGCTAAGTACACTGGTGATTATGGCACTTATCTTATCCATACTTACGCTGTGATTAAAGGTCAGATGACATGTATCAGTGCGACAAGTATTGATGTTCCAAAACCAAGTGCTAAAGTGACAATCACTAAAATTAATGAGACAAGTTACAAAGTAACAGTCAGTGATACCCCAATATACATCACTAGTATTCAACTACCAACTTGGACAGAAAAAGGCGGTCAGGATGACATCCAGTGGTATAGCACTACTAAGAACGCCGATGGCACCTTTACAAGAATCTTCAGTATTGCTGAACACAATCTAGAAGGTGGTAAATACAATGTTCATGTCTATGGAACGAATGCAGTTACGAATTCCCTAACTTGTCTAACAGGAACAAGCATAGAAGCTGATTACCATTTCAGTGATGTTCATGTTCAGCCAACTTTAACGACTAACGGTATTCAAATCAGCATGCCAAGCGATGTTAGCTCAGATTTGACCGTTTACCATGCCGTTTGGTCAGCCAACAATGATCAAGATGACTTAATTTGGTACAAAGTTCCAACCAACGGTCAACTAACGGCTAAGTATACTGGCGATTATGGGACATATCTTATTCACACCTATGCTGTTGTTAAGGGAAAAATGGTATGTATCAGTGCAACAAGTATTAACGTGACAAAACCAGAAGTAAGGGTTCAAATTGAAAAGTTAACAGACTATTCTGCAAAAGTAACGGTGACAGATGTTCCAGTTTATGTTCATGATATTCAATTACCAACTTGGACAAGTAAAAATGGTCAAGATGATATGAAATGGTATCATGCTACTAAGCAAGAAGATGGCTCTTATGTCTACACTTTCTACGCTAAAAATCATAAGTTTGAGTCTGGACATTACAATGTTCATGTTTATGGTACAAATGAAGTCACTCATTCCTTTACATGCCTTTCAGGCTCAGACGGTGTTGATTTAATTTTTAATGAGTTACTAACAAAACCAACAGTAGTTGTTCAAAATTACGATGCTTCAAAAGGTAGCTTAGAAGTTGTGATTGCGGAAACAGAGTCTTCAAAAGATATTGCTAGTGTAGCTGTTGCTGCTTGGTCTGATTCTGCTCAAAAAAATCTTCATTGGTACACAAGCTCAAACGTTTCAAACGGAAAAGTCATTATTACGGTTGACGAAAAATATCATCATAACATTTCTGCAGACTATACGGTCCATGTTTATGTTAAGACCAAAGATGGTGAAACTGTTGGTTATAACCTTGGTCAATATGCTTTTACTAACAAGGAAATAACCACTAGTGTTTCAACGACTTATAAAGGAACTGGTGTTTACGGTGTTAATATTTCTGGTGTTTACTCAAATGGTACTGTAAAATATGCCGTTTGGTCTGATGTGAATGATCAAGATGACATCAGATGGTATGATGCGACTACGTCAGGGACAAATGCCGTAGGTCTCATTAATGTCGCCAATCACTCTGGTACAGGAACTTATCACGTCCATGTTTACCAGTCTGATAATGGGCAAATGTATTTCTTGACATCAACTGAATTCACTGTTAAACGTACGAACTTCAGTACTCCTTATTACAATCAACGTGATGGACGTTGGGCAAATATTACTTTCGGAGGCTACAGAATGGCTTCGACAGCCTGTGCCCCAACAAGTGTTGCTATGGTTGTTTCATCATTAACAGGAACAGAAATTTTGCCGACATCTGTCTGTGCTTATCTCTATAACAACACTGTTGAATATAATCGTGGAGGTTCAGGAACAACTGGACGAGGTGTTATGATTGCTACTCAACACTGGGGATTGGCAGCAACGGTACTTCATAGTTCATCTCAATTGTCAGAGGCATTAAAAGAAGGACACCACGTTCTGGCTGCTGTTCAACAAGATAAGTTTTCACCTTGGGGCTTTGGAACAAGTCACGAAATTGTTCTTAAAGGGTATTCAAATGGAAATACTTTCGTTTATGACCCATATAATGCAGCAAACAACGGTTGGTATCCTATTGAATTGCTTTGGAGAGAACAAAGTACACAATTAGGTGATATCAATGGTCTTGGCAATCCATTTGTCAAAGTGAACGATATTTAAAATGAAAAGGAAGTACTTATACTTCCTTTTTTGTGTTATATGACTTTAGTCAGTCTCACTCCGTAAGGTGTGAGACAAAACAACCACCTGCTATGCGGGTGGGTAACAATAGTTATACAAAATAACTCCTTTCGCATTACATTAAAGTTGTTTAAGCTTATTGCTTAGCGAAAGGAGTATAAAAAGTATGTCTAATAAATCATATAGTTTATCACACACGAAGTGGATGTGTAAGTATCACATCGTCTTCATTCCTAAGTATAGACGAAAAGTTATTTATAATCAATACAGAAGCAGTTTAGGAGAAATCTTCAGGCGTTTATGTGAATATAAGGGAGTAAAAATAATAGAAGGTCACTTAATGCCAGACCATGTTCATATGCTCGTAAGTTTTCCACCCAAACTAAGCGTATCTCAATTTATGAGTTATTTAAAGGGAAAAAGCTCATTAATGATGTTTGATAAGCACGCCAATTTAAAATATAAATTTGGCAATAGACATTTTTGGGCAGAGGGATATTATGTAAGTACAGTTGGACTTAACGAAGCGACGATAAAAAAATATATTCAATAACAAGAACAACATGATATAGTGCAAGATAAGTTGAGTATTAAAGAATATGAAGATCCCTTTAGGGATAAGTAAGTGATTACGAACGTCTCTTTGAGAGACCTGTGACGAGTCAAGAACAATAGGCTTGAACAAAGTGAAAGCCAGCGCCTAAAGGCGCTGGCAGGTGTTATGGGCTTATAGCCCTTGTACAAACCACCTGTTTGACGGGTGGTTATGATTGTACTTTTGCTAAAGTTTTTTGAAACTGCTATCATGGTATTAGAAAAAATTGAAATGGTGAAAAAGATGATAAAACTCATAGCAGTGGATATGGATGGAACATTCTTAGATGAAAAAGGTCAATTTGATGCCAAGCGTTTTGAGCAGCTATTGGATGAGCTGGATAAAAGAGGAATTCTATTTGTCGTGGCGACTGGTAATCAAATCTCACGAATGAAGATTGTTTTTGGAAACTTGGCAAATCGGCTAGCCTATGTTGTTGGTAATGGTAGTCATTTGCTTGTTAAGGACGAGACGATTTACCTTAAAAATCTAAACGCGCAGCAATTGCAGCATTTTCTACAGTACTATGAGCAGCATTTTGATGACTACCATATCGTGATTTCTTCACCTGAGCATTCTTATATGACCAAAGGAGCTTACACCTGCCAGAATCTTGGTAATGCAGAACGTCTGAAGTATTACAATGCCAGCTTTCCAAATGTGATTTTACTTGATAATATGCTTGACTTGCCACATGAAAAGATTAATAAAATCACCATGCAGCTCCCAATGGCTTTGTTTGAAAGTGTTAGTCAGGATTTTAGAAAAGAATTTCCTGATTTAGTACCAATGGCAAGTGGATTTGGGGCTATTGATGTGGTTTTGCCTGGTGTTGATAAGGCACTAGGGATAAAAGAGCTGATGGCCTTAAAAGGCATTTCAACTGATCAGGTCATGACATTTGGAGACGGTGATAACGATATCGCTATGTTACGCTTAGCGAAATATTCTTATGCCATGGAAAATGCTAGCAAGACAGTGAAAGCAGCTGCAAACTTTATAGCACCATCGAATGCTAAATCAGGTGTTTTTCAAGTGATTGAACAATACCTAGAATCACATTAAAAAACACTCCTGAAATCGTTCAGGAGTGTTTGCTTTATTTCATGCGAGCAAAATAGTTTTTTGTTTCACGGATAATAACTGGTGACAGAGCAAGCAGAGCAATAAGGTTTGGTAGAGCCATGAGGCCATTAACGATATCAGCAATAATCCAGATAAGCTCAAGTTTTAGGAAGCCACCAAGAGCAACCATGATGACAAAAATAACGCGGTAAAGTTTGATATGTTTTGTTCCGAAAAGGAATTCGAAACATCTTTCACCGTAGTATGACCAACCAAGAATTGTCGTAAAGGCAAAGAGAACAAGACAGAAAGTCAGAGCAAGAGCACCAGGAGTTCCAAAGAGAGATGAGAATGCTGCTTGAGTAAGAGGGGCACCTTCTAGACCAGCTACAGTCCATTTCTCAGTAACGATGATTGAAAGACCAGTCAAAGTACAAATGATAATTGTATCAATAAAAGTACCAGTCATTGAGATAAGACCTTGTTCAACAGGTTCTTCTGTTTTTGCAGCGGCAGCAGCTATTGGAGCTGAACCTAGACCAGATTCATTTGAGAAGACCCCACGCGCGATACCTTTTTGGATGGCTTCTTTAACAACGGCACCAGCAAAACCACCGACAGCTGCTGTACCAGTAAATGCACCAGTGAAGATTTGACCAAATGCTGGAAGAATTTGATCAAAGTTTGTAAAGATGACAGCTAAAGTTGCAAGGATGTAGATAATCGCCATGAAAGGAACAACTTTCTCAGCAACTTTTGAAATTGATTTGATTCCACCGAAGATAATGATGGCAACAATTACAGCAACAACAATACTTACAATCTGTGGCGCTAAGCCAAATGAATTTTCAAGTGATGAAGTAATTGAGTTAACTTGTGAGAAAGTACCAATGCCAAAGTAAGCAACAAGGATACCAGCGACAGCAAAGAAAATCGCAAGTGGTTTCCAACGTTTACCCATACCGTTTAGGATATAGTACATTGGTCCCCCAGAAACTTCACCATTATCATCACGTGTGCGGTATTTGATGGCAAGAAGTCCTTCAGAGTATTTTGTTGCCATTCCAAAGAAAGCAGCAATCCACATCCAAAAGAGGGCTCCAGGTCCACCAGCTTTGATAGCTGTTGCCACCCCAACGATGTTACCAGTACCTACTGTTGCTGCAAGAGCAGTAGCAAGAGCAGCAAAACTAGAAATATCCCCTTGACCTTTATCGTCAGCGAAAATTAATTTAAAGGCTTTAGGTAATTTTAAAACCTGGAGTAAGCCAAGACGAACAGTTAAATAAATCCCTGTTCCCACCAAGAGAATAAGCAGTGGGGCACCCCAGACAATATCATCTAGCATTGTAAAAAAGTTTAGCATATACGAATAAGTCTCCTATAAAACATAGCGTCCTATGATGCCAGTTAGAATAGAAAAAAGGAGTTATCGTAGTGATAACTCCTGAAAAGTGATAAGAAGACTGACAAAGATAATACACCTTACCTGTTAATCGATTCTTATCTTCTGTCCTTTTGCCTGAGAGTTTGAGCTAGATGTGTGTCTAGCCTTGCCCCTTCGGCGCCTATCTAGTTCTTTCATGTTAGTATTACAATACTCAGTCCTTAAAAACATACTAACGAAAGGTCACTAGTGTCATTTAAAAAATGACTAGGTCTCTCCAGAAGTCCGTCCATCACCCAGTCCTGTCTATGACACCTGAGAGCGTAACTCCTTCGGCGAAAGGCAAGCTTTCTTCTCCTGAATGACATCATTCGGTTTGCTATTTGATTTGAATACTATATTAAAGCAAAAACCGAACTTTGTCAATAGTATTTTTTGAATTGTTTGGAAAAAATATAAATTACAAAAAAATCAAAGAATGATTTGCGATAAAATATTAATGATCTTTTCGATATCTTGATTAGAAATATTAGCATAATTAACGATGAAAGACTTGTCAAAGTGCTTGTTTTCCCCTTGATAATAGTGAGAAATAGCTGTCATTTGCAATCCATTTGCTAGAGCTTGTTTGTAAATGTCATCTTCTGCTAGGTCACTTTTAATGGTCATAATAAAATGCAAACCAGACTCTTCTTCATGAATGCTGATGTGATTTTTGAGAGGACTGTCTAATAATCTTTGAATCAGACTGTCACGTTTTTTCTGATAAAAAAGTCGCATACGATTTAAATGCTTTTCAAAATAACCGTCGTTGATAAAGTAAGCAAGGGTGTATTGTTGTAAGTTTGAGACAGTGTTATTGTAAAAGCTAAGTTGCTTTTCAAAGCGTTCCAATAATTGCGGTGGCAAAATCATATAACTAATACGTAAAGTTGAAGCCAAGCTTTTGCTAAAAGTATTGATATAAATGACTTTTCCGAGGCTATCAATCTCTTGAAGGCTAGGAATCGGTAGCCCTTGAAAACGAAATTCACTATCATAATCATCCTCAATGATATAACGATTGCCTTGATTTGCCCAACTTAAAAGTTCATAACGTTTGCTGATAGATAAAATAGCTCCTGTAGGAAATTGGTGCGAAGGAGAAAGGTGGACAATATCGGCATCTGTTTCTTTTAGTTGTGACATACTAAGTCCGTCATTTTCCATATCAATGAAGGTTTGTTTGACCTGAAATTGCTGATAAATTTTACGGATTTTTGAATAACTTGGCTCTTCTAAAGCAACTGTTTTATCAAGCCCAAGTAATTGAATGAGAATAGTATACAAATACTCGGTTCCTGCACCGATGATAATTTGGCGAGGGTCGACAGCCATTCCTCTATAGTCATTTAGGTGTTTAGCGATAGCTTGTCTTAGTAGTAGAACACCTTTACTTGGTGAAGGGTGAACAAGTTCATCTTGGCAGTTATTCAGAACTTGACGAACAATTTTTGACCACGTAGCAAATGGAAAGGTTTCGGAATTGGTCTGGTTATTACTAAGTCGCAGATAAGTTTTGGCTTCATCTGGCCTGCTTTCTGGATTTGAAAGTAACCTTATGGTTTTTTCAACGGGCGGATGGTGTGGATTGATTTCTGAAACGAAGAATCCTTTTTTAGCTTGACTGTAAATGTAGCCTTCAGCTTTTAATTGTTGATAGCTGGTTTCAACCGTAACGATAGATATACCAAGGTGTTTGGCAAGGTTACGTTTTGATGGTAATTTTTCTCCAGCTTTTAAAATCCCAATGGTAATATCTTTTTTGATTGCACGATAAAGTTGTTCGTAAAGGGGAATAGCACCTTTTTTATCCAATGAATATGTAAGCATAACATCTCCAATCTGACCCTATAAAAAAGTTTTTAAGTGACGCTTGATACCATGTCAGTTTTTATTATAATGAAAAGCAACAAAAAAGTAAATGAGGTATTTTTATGGCAAATCAACGTTATCAACTTAACAAGCAACTAGCTCAAATGCTCAAAGGTGGAGTGATTATGGATGTAACCACTCCTGAACAAGCAAGAATCGCTGAAGCAGCAGGTGCCTGTGCCGTTATGGCACTAGAAAGAATTCCCGCTGATATCAGAGCTGCTGGTGGTGTCTCACGTATGAGCGATCCCAAAATGATTAAAGAAATCCAAGAGGCAGTTTCTATTCCTGTTATGGCAAAGGTGCGTATTGGGCATTTTGTTGAAGCTCAGATTCTTGAAGCTATTGAGATTGATTACATTGATGAAAGTGAAGTGCTCTCACCTGCTGATGACCTTTATCATATTGACAAGACTCAATTTGACGTGCCATTTGTGTGTGGGGCTAAAAATCTTGGTGAAGCTCTTCGCCGTATTGCAGAAGGCGCTAGTATGATTCGTTCAAAAGGGGAACCAGGTACTGGTGATGTCATCCAAGCAGTTCGACATTTACGTTCATTGAAAAAAGAAATCGCTCGTCTTAAGGCTCTTCGTTCGGATGAACTCTATCAAGCAGCAAAAGAATTGCAAGTTCCTTATGATTTAGTCAAAGAAGTTCATGAGACTGGAAAATTACCAGTTGTTTTGTTTGCGGCGGGTGGTGTGGCTACGCCGGCAGATGCTGCGTTGATGATGCAACTTGGTGCAGAAGGTGTTTTTGTTGGCTCTGGTATTTTCAAATCAGGTGATCCCGAAAAACGTGCGCGTGCTATCGTTCAAGCTGTGACAAATTATCAAGATAAGAATTTACTTGCCAAGTTATCAGAAAATCTTGGCGAAGCCATGGTCGGCATTAACGAAGAAGAAATCCAATTGCTTATGGCTGAACGTGGGATTTAGGAGGTTGATATGGTTTTAATTGGAGTGCTTGCTCTGCAAGGGGATTTTGCAGAGCATAAAGCAAAGTTAGCCTCATTAGGTGCACAGACAATTGAGATTCGTCAGCTAAAAGATTTAGAAAAGCCGCTAGACGGTTTGGTGCTTCCAGGTGGTGAATCAACGGTACAAGGAAAATTGTTAGCTGATTTAGGGCTTTTAGAACCTTTGCGAGAAAGGATTCAGCAGGGTTTGCCAGTTCTTGCGACCTGCGCTGGCTTGATATTACTAGCTGAAAATGTAGAAAATCAAGCAAAGCGTTATTTAGGAACTTTACCAGTCACCGTTAAGCGTAATGCCTACGGTAGACAATTAGGAAGTTTTTCGTCTTTACTTGATTTTGCGGATTTAGGTCAAGTGCCAGCGACTTTTATCAGAGCACCATATATTAGTGAGGTAGAAGATGATGTTGAGATTTTGTCAAAACATCAGGGCAAAATCGTCGCTGCTCGTTATCGCAATCAAATCGGACTTTCTTTTCATCCTGAAGTTGATGAGAATGACAGCATTCATTCTTATTTCTTGAAGATTTGTCAAACAAAGTGAAACCAGCCAACATTATTTCTTTAAAAAATGGTACAATAGAAAAGCATTGATTTTAATGAAATAATTAATATAGAGAGGAATAAATCTCGGATGGTTTTCTTGGCTGATAGGAGCTGATGGCAGAACCTCCGTGGTCTTTTATACGATGAATCCTTTATTAAATGGTATGAATGATAAGCAGGCTGAAGCTGTTAAAACGACAGAAGGTCCGCTTTTGATTATGGCAGGTGCGGGCTCTGGGAAGACTCGCGTGTTGACACACCGCATTGCCTATTTGATTGATGAAAAATTTGTAAACCCGTGGAATATCTTAGCGATTACCTTCACCAATAAAGCTGCGCGTGAAATGCGTGAACGTGCTATGGCCTTGAATCCAGCAACGGCAGATACTTTGATTGCTACCTTCCACAGCATGTGTGTGCGCATTTTGCGTCGTGACGCTGATCACATCGGATATAACCGCAATTTCACTATCGTGGATCCAGGTGAGCAACGTACGCTCATGAAACGTATTTTAAAGAACCTCAACCTTGATCCTAAAAAATGGAACGAACGTGCCATTCTTGGAACGATTTCAAATGCCAAGAATGATTTGCTTGATGAGGTTGCATATGAGAACCAAGCTGGTGATATGTACACACAAATTGTTGCTAAATGTTATAAGGCTTATCAAGCGGAACTTCGTCAAAGCGAAGCCATGGACTTTGATGACCTCATCATGTTAACCCTTCGTTTGTTTGACCAAAATCCTGATGTGTTAGCTTATTATCAACAACGCTACCAATACATTCATGTGGATGAGTACCAAGATACTAACCATGCTCAGTATCAGTTGGTTAAACTCTTGGCATCTCGTTTTAAAAATATCTGTGTCGTCGGTGATGCTGATCAATCTATCTATGGTTGGCGTGGTGCTGATATGCAAAATATCCTTGATTTTGAGAAAGATTATCCTGAAGCCAAGGTTGTTATGTTGGAAGAAAACTATCGTTCCACTAAGAAAATTTTGCAAGCAGCTAATGCCGTTATCAATAACAACCGCAATCGTCGTCCGAAAAAACTTTGGACACAAAACGCTGACGGGGAACAAATTGTTTATTACCGTGCGCGTGATGAACGCGAAGAAGCTGTTTTTGTTGCTTCAACGATTGACAATATTGTCCGTGAACAAGGGAAAAACTTTAAAGATTTTGCAGTTCTTTACCGTACTAACGCCCAATCACGTACTATTGAAGAAGCTTTGCTGAAATCAAATATTCCATATACAATGGTTGGTGGAACGAAATTCTACAGCCGTAAGGAAATCCGTGATGTCATTTCATACTTGAATGTTATTGCAAACACTGCTGACAACATCAGCTATGAACGAATTGTCAACGAACCAAAACGCGGTGTCGGTCCTGGTACGCTTGAGAAAATCCGTGACTTTGCTAATCTTCAAAACATGAGCTTGCTTGATGCATCAGTAAACATTATGCTTTCAGGTGTCAAAGGAAAAGCAGCACAAGCCGTTTGGGATTTGGCTAATCTTCTTATGAATCTTCGTGCTGATTTGGACAAATACAGTGTTACTGAATTGGTAGAAGCTGTTCTTGACAAAACTGGATACCTTGATGCCCTTCGTGTGCAAAATACGCTTGAAAGCCAAGCACGTATCGAAAATATCGAAGAATTCTTGACTGTTACGAAAAACTTTGATGAAAATCAAGACGATGCCCCAGAAGATGAATCTGGTATTGACAAACTAAGTCGTTTCTTGAATGATTTGGCTTTGATTGCAGATACTGATGATGGTGATGCTGAAACAGCAGAAGTGACTTTGATGACCTTGCACGCTGCCAAAGGTTTGGAATTCCCAATTGTCTTCTTGATTGGTATGGAAGAAGGGGTCTTTCCTCTTTCTCGAGCTGCTGAAGATCAAGATGAATTAGAAGAAGAACGCCGTTTGGCTTATGTTGGTATCACGCGTGCTGAGCAATTGCTCTTTGTGACAAATGCCAATACACGTACCTTGTTTGGTAAGACAAGTTATAACCGTCCATCTCGCTTCATCCGTGAAATTGATGACGAGTTATTGCAATACCAAGGCTTGGCTCGACCTGCTAATTCTTCATTTGGTGTTCGCTATAGCAATAGCAGTGACCAATCAATGAGCTTTGGTAAAGGCATGAGCCTCCAACAAGCTCTTCAAGCTCGCAAAGCGAAAGTTCAACCGACATCACGTGGAGCGCAGCCATATTCAAAAGCTGTCAAAGGAGTACCTTTTGGTCAAACTGCTGGTGCTTCAAAAGAAGCTGTCGACTGGCAAATTGGAGATATCGCTCACCACAGAAAATGGGGTGACGGAACTGTCCTTGCAGTTACAGGCTCAGGCAAGACTCAAGAACTAAAAATCAATTTCCCAGAAGTTGGACTTAAAAAACTACTAGCCAGCGTCGCACCAATTGAGAAGAAATAATAAGAGAAGTAATACCAAAAGAAATCCAAGGAAAACTTGGATTTCTTTTTTTAAAAATTCTCAATCAGGAACAGTTTTAGTAGAAGCTGATAATTTAAAGACAGCAACAGCTAAAGCTAGAAATGTTATCCAAGTGGATGTGATATTCCACGAAGACAAACTACTAAATAATACTGTTCCGACAGGAAGGGACAAGGTGAACAAAAAAGTTAGAAAATTATTTGTTTGTGCTAAGGTATTGGTTGGAAGATTGCTCAATAATTGAGAATTAATTTTAGGATTAACTTTTCCGACTAAATAACTGGCAAATGCTAGTAATAAAATACCGATAATTAAGGGGAAATGGATAAGATTTGAAAGACCGACAAGAAAGAAAATTACTGCACTAATTTTTAGCAATTGTCTAATTGATTTTTGAGAAAAATAATCGTGTGGTGTCAAGCTTCCAATCAAAATACCGCCAACTAAGATAAACTCAATAAGGAGTAGTGCTTGGCTGTAGGATAGGTGACCAATTTTTGTAGACAGTAGCCAAATATTATAAATAGCATTAAGTGAGCCACTGAGCATATTTAAGCAGAGAATTGCTAGGAGTAAGTGAAAAAAATCAGCGCTATTAGTTTCGTTAAAAATCAACATAACGTTATGGTATAAGTTTGAAAATTGTTCTTTGAATGATAGTTCATTATCGCTTGATAAAACATCGTAATCAGCATCGTCTTTGATGATTAATATCACTAGAGCTGACAGCATAAAAGAGAGTGCATTAATTATTGCGACAAGCGCAAAGTTGTGTTGAGAAATCGTTAATAACCAAATTCCTAAAGCTTGTCCAGAAAAGTTGCAGATATAAGAAATGAATTGCGTGAATGAATAGGCTTCGATTAAATCTTTCTTGTTAACGTACTTTTGAATAATAGGCATTCGAAGGCCATTTGAAAAATCGCTTAACATATCGCTAAGGATATTAAAAAGGCAAATAAAAGAAAAGGCAAGTAAACAATGCTTGGAAATTATAAAAGCCAAGCTTGTAAAAATAGCTGCTTGAGTAAAACCTGTGATAACAATCCATTTCTTTTTGAATTGAGTTTGATCAGCCTTTATGCCAACTAAAATAGTAAAGAGTGTTGGTATAACCATTGTTACATTAGCCACTCCTACCATAATTTTTGAATGAAAAACAGTGGCAGCATAGACGACGACTTTGGCGCGTAATTGGCAGAATAACTACTTGAAATTCACTCCCTTGTGATTTGTGGATGGACATGGCGTAGGCAAGCGTGATTTTGTGCCATTCATTACGAGGGTAAATCACTTCTG
>NZ_SJWW01000015.1:0-53568 GCF_004352745.1 Streptococcus sp. KCJ4932
ATATTATTGGGAGTTAGCACTAAAAGAAGCACGAAAAATAGACCCATATTATACGCCTAAACGTGGTGGTTACATGTTTGACGGCTTTCCTGAACGTCCTAAATATATGAGAATTAACACGTATTTAGATTAGATCCTTTAATATAAAAAGGTAAATTATCAATCGTTTTACATAAATATATTTATATATAATAAAACAACACCCAAGGGATATAAGGTGCTGTTTCTTTTTTGTTTTTTAGGGAGTGTTCATTTCATGAAATAACGTATTAAATATTACCAGTTAGCCAAGCAATGATAAAGAACAATGCAAAACCAAAGAGGTAAATAAGACCAATGATTGATAGAACTTTCAACCAAGGTTTGATTTGATGTTCTTTGTTATTAACCAAAGAATAATTAAGGTAACCAAAGAATGGTGTTGTGATGAATGATGCAATCATGGCAAAGCGGAGCATTGTTGCCACATTACCAGCAAATAGATAAACAATGATAAGACCAACTGCTGCTGTCACAGTCATCCAAGCATAAAGAGCTTTTTGAGATGATTCTTCCTTACCAAGTAATAATCGAAGGGATTCGTTGTTAGCACGAGAATACCCATCAATAACTGTGATAACTGTACCGAAGATACATAGGAAGGCAATTAGGGTAATCAAGAAGCGAGCCCATTCACCAAGTACTTCAGCGTACATGTTAACGAATTGAGCGATGTAAGCTGCTGATGCACTTTGTACTTCTTCACCAGAGCCAAATTGAATTAAGGCACCAAGAGCACAGAAGATAAGTGCTAAGATTGCTGTTCCAATGTAACCAATATTAAAATCAAAAACAGCATCCTTCTCTGACATATTGACGGTTTTACGTTTTTCAACTGACCACATTGAGTTGATGGCTGAGATTTCAATTGGACAAGGCATCCACCCCATTAATGAAACGATAAATGGTAATGCTGCCATACGCCATGGTGTTGGAGCTTCAAAGTTTGGAGCGTATTCACGGTGTTTGAATAATGCAACAACAACCGCCAAAACAGTTGCCAAAGTCAAGGCAGTCATTACCCATTTCGCAAGCGAATCAAGGAAACGATAACCACCGATCAGTAACATGGCCCAAATAATCACAATAATGATAGTAGTCAATTGTGAAATGCTCAATCCAAAGCCATTTGGGAAGACGTTGTATAAAATTGCTGCGCAAAGAATACCAACCCCAGCGGTATTAACGATTGCTGAGAAGACATTTAAGATGAAGAAAACAGCTAACCAACCTTTACCTTTTTCAGCATAGCCTTCAATCAAGCTTTTATTATTTTCCATTGTGTATTGGGAACCAAAACGGAAAAATGGATATTTGAAAATGTTAATCAAAATAATCAGCAAAGCCAATTGCCATCCATAGATAGCTCCTGCTTGTGTAGAAGAAACGATGTGTGAGCCGCCAACGGCAGCTGATGCCATTAGAATACCAGGGCCAAGTGCTTTAAGTTTAGTGCGCCAGGTCGACTGTTGTTCTGTACTTTCAGTCATAAACCAGACCTCTTTCTAAATAAACTTTCAATTTTCAGATAATTCTGAATTGTGCAAGATTTATTTTACAACTCAAACTAAAGAAAGTCAACCTTTTTACGTAAATTTTCTGAAAAAACTGAAAAATATATTTTGAAACACAAAAAAAGACCGGTAACTAGAGCCTCGGTCTCTTTAAAAAATACGTCTTTCTCTTTATTCTGTAAAATAATTAATATACCCTGCTACCACTCTAATCAAAATTAAGATTGCTACTACTAACTCGATGACATACAAAAAATATAAATCTTCAAAATAAATAACTGCTCCTTTTAATGCAATTGCCGTAACAATCAAAGGAAAAGTTAAAGCTGAAAACCCTGGATTGAAAGGGCTTTTTAAAATTTCTGGAACAAAATAAAGAACGGTAAGGTATAACATTTGCGACAGGATAATCAATCCTAAAAGTAATGGGCGATAGATAGTTTCAAAAGCATTGAGATAAGCAACTGACACTAAGGCTGGAGCACACAGTGTAGCTAGGTTAGCTTTTACATCGTCAGGAATTCCATGTTTCCACAATCTTAGAAAAATCGTCGGTAAAAGAACTATTAAAGCAAGTAAGAGATAAATAAAGATAGTTTTACCTAGTTGAGAGTATCCCGTCCAGGGAACAGTTAAACTAGAGATTCCTATTCCTATATATAGAACTGCCCATGATGGAAAGACGTTACTTAGCTCAAAATTCCATAGAAATCTTTTTGAAAAGATAACAATGTAACTAATCAATGCAATAAAAGACAGCCACCAAATCGTCCGGAAAACTCCCTCGGTAAATCCATACCATTCTGGAAAGACATCCTGATAGACAATCATCAGCATTCCTTGCATTAAGAGTGTTGGAAAAATTGAGGCTGTTAGCGGATTTTTAAGTGCAAGTCTATAGTTCTTAAAAGATTTTACAAATGCCGTTAGTAATAGTAAATATAAAACAAAAGCTATACCACCTAATACATAACGCAAAAGAGTTGAATAATCCCCCAAGGTGTTTCCTAATGAAAAAAAGCTCAATCCTAAGCCACCTAATGCTAAAGGAGGTTCTTTTAATTTTCTCATCTATTCTCCTTAGTATCATGTTTCTTTATAAAAACGAAAAAATACCTCACAAAACATGAGGTATTTTTATTGTAACATAAATAAGTTAGGGTCAAAAGCTCTTTAAAAATCCAGCTTACTATTAAAACAAGTTTTTAAAGAAGTTGACAATAGCTTGCCAGATGTTAGCCAAGAAGCCTTTTCCTGATTCTAAAGCGCTTGATGAATCAAAATTCAAGTTAATGCCTTTGAATGTTGAGCCAGCGTTTGAAACGATGCTATTTTTCAAAGATGCCAAAGCTGATTTGAAGCTACTGCTATCAATGATGCTTGATTTTGAAAGGTTGAAAGCAAAGTTAACAATCATGTTGATTTGGTTATTTGATAACACATCTTTCAATTTATAGTTATCAAGTGTTTCATCAACAATTTTACGAACATCATCTTTTGTCACGTTAGACCCGGCATCTGCTACTGCTGATTTGATATCAGCTAAAGCAACGTTCAATTTGTCAGCGTCATAACCATCTGTACCTTGATTTTCAGCATTGATAGTAGACAAGGTATTCAATTCTTCTTGTGCTAATTGCTTACTTTCATCAGAAACTTTAGCACCATTTTCTTCAAGTGAATAATAAATTCCAGCCAAAGCCGATTCACCTGTTACAGGGATTGGTGAGGCTACAGTGATTGCGGCGTGTTCGATACCAAGTGTTACTGCAGCGTTTCGGTACATATCTGACGTTACTTTTGTGATATTTTCAGGAGTGACAATATTAACCGTTAATGTCTCTGAAGATCCCAATTTTTGAATTTTAACTGATGAGTATAATTGTAAACTTGGGTCATCAGCAACATCCATAATCTTAGCATAAGCACTTGTTGTAATCGTTTTGACGCTTGTGTCTTTTGAACTATCATAACCAAGCAATGACAAGGTTTGATTGCGTTGGTCATCCGATAAAGAATAACCAAGCACATAATCTGGTTGCACATATGTTTCATCAATGACATTTTGAACTGAGTTACTTGCTGCTTGAACGTGACTAACTGTAAGAGTTGAGAATAATGCTAGCGCACAAGCCATGAGTGTCTTTTTAAATTTCATCTTAACTAATTCCTTTCACTTAGGTATTTAATTATAGCACTTCTTGTTTAAAGCGTCTGAAAAAAACTGTTATTTACTCACATTCTACTCGTGTAGTTCTAGGGGAAGACCATCTGGGTCAAAGAAGAACGTCATTTTCTTGCCAGTATAGTCATCGTGACGGATAGGTTGCACGTAAATTCCCATATCTTCGAGCTCAGCCTTATAGGCTTCAATATTTTCAACGTAAAAAGCTAAATGACGAAGACCGCAAGCTTCCATATGGTACTCTGGTTGCCCAACACGTTTTGGTGGTGCAACATAAGCTGGATCTGATGTCTTATTCCCGAAAATTTCAAGTTCGATAGAACCACATTTCAAATCAAGCTTGTAATCGTGACGTTCTGGACGATGGTTTTCGCGGATGATTTCAAAACCAAGTTTGTTAACGTAAAAGTCACGTGATTTGTCATAATCAGAGACGATAAGTGCCACATGGTGAACAGCGTTTAATTTCATAAAAATCTCCTTGTTAATGTATGTTTAGAAAAAGCCGAGAATAAAACTTACTCTCAGCTTTTTTCTTTAAAAGGTCATTTGATTGTAAGAGTAATCAAAGGCTTTGTGAATGTCATTTGATGCTTGATCATAGGCAATAGATGATTCTAAACTACCTCTAACAACAATTCGTTCAGTTGCTTGCTGATCTGTACAAGTTACTAGAGTGACCAAAGCTTGATCAGGAATATCATTTAAAACATCTGAACGGTCAGGTGTCACTAAAAATTTTTCAGTGATAACGTAGGTGTAAATTGTTGATTTATCGGTAAGGTAAATCTTCATTCCTGCCTTAGCATTCTCTAAAGGTGAAAACAACATCTTAGATGAACCAGAAATGCCAAAGACGTGATGGCTAGCAAGGGCATAATTATTCTGTCCACCCATTACTTGATCTTCTTTCATCGTTCCAGCACCGTAAGATAATTCAGTGTTTCCAAGACCCTTAAAGATTGGAAGGTTAATACCAAGATCTGGTATGGCAATACCGCCAATCACAGGAAGGTCAACATTAGCCGACTGAGCTTTTAACACTGATTCGACTGTTACAGGTTCAACTGCTGAGAAATCATAAGTCACTTTAGCATTTTGATTATCTTTAATCTTCTTTTTAGAGACTTTATTGATTTGATAATGATTTGACTGATGCCCAATCAAAAAATTACAAATGGATTTATTAAAAATCAAGGCAAGTCCTAAAAGCAATAGAACTAAACAAAGTGTAATCCTAAGGAAAGTCAAAAAACGATGTGTTTTCTTCTTTTTCATTATTCTAATCTTCTACTTCTTCAGTTTCTTGTTCTTCTTCTGGTTGAACAAGAGCTAGAGTCATGATTTTCGCATCTTGGTCAAGGCGCATGATTTTAACACCCAATGTTGCACGACCAGTTTGAGAAATGTCAGCGACGCTTGTACGAATCATGACACCTGTGTCTGTGATAACCATGATATCTTCATCGCCGTTAACTGTTACAAGTCCAGCCAATTGACCATTTTTCTCAGTAATATTAGCAGTCTTGATACCTTTACCACCACGACCTTTAGTTGGATATTCAGAAGCTAGTGTACGTTTACCATAACCTTTTTCAGTAATGACAAGAACTTCTTGGTCATCTGTAATACGTGAAGCACCGATAACTTCATCGCCTTCACGAAGGTTAACACCACGAACACCAGTTGCTGAACGGCTCATGCTACGAACATCAGATTCGTTAAAGCGAACGCTGTAACCAGTCTTAGTTCCGATGATAATATCATCATTACCATTTGTTCGGATAACGTTGATTAACTCGTCACCTTCTTTTAAGTTAAGGGCCTTAAGACCGTTTTGTCGGATATTGCTAAATTCAGACTCTTTGGTACGTTTTACAACGCCTTGTCGTGTGACAAAGAACAAGTAATTTTCGTTATCATCGCTGCCTTTTTCACTGATAATAGTTTGAACAGTTTCACCTTCATCAAGTTTTAGAAGGTTAACAATTGGCAATCCCTTAGCCGTACGACCATACTCAGGAATTTCATAACCTTTCAAGCGGTAAACACGTCCTTTATTGGTCATGAAATATACATGGTCATGGGTATTTGTAGAAACTAATTCACGAACAAAATCATCGTCATTAACACCAGTTCCTTGAACACCTCGTCCACCACGACGTTGAGCACGGAATTCGTCTTGAGCAAGACGTTTGATGTATCCTTTATTTGAAAGAGTAATCAAGACGTCTTCTTCTTCAATCAAATCTTCGTCTTCAAGTGAAAGAACTTCACCAACCATCAATTCAGTACGACGTGGATCAGCGTACTTACGTTTGATTTCGTCCATTTCTTCTTTGATGATTGTGATAACACGTTCTGGTTTTGCCAAAATATCAGCCAAATCAGCAATCAATGCGAGAAGGTCATCGTATTCGGCTTGGATTTTTTCGCGTTCCAATCCTGTCAAACGACGAAGACGCATATCAAGGATAGCTTGACTTTGACGTTCAGATAAGTTGAATCGACTCATCAATTCGCCTTGAGCAATGACATCAGTTTCACTGTTACGAATAATGCTAATAACTTCATCAAGATGGTCAAGAGCGATTAACAAACCTTCTAAGATGTGAGCACGTTTTTCAGCTTTGGCTTTATCGAACTCTGTACGACGAACAATAACTTCTTTTTGGTGTTCAATGTAATCAACAATGATTTGTTTCAAAGAAAGAATCTTCGGAACACCATTTTCAATAGCAAGCATGTTAAAGCTGAAGTTTGTTTGCAAGCTAGTAAGTTTGAATAAGTTATTTAGAATAACGTTTGCTGATGCGTCACGACGCACTTCAATGATAAATCGGATACCTTCACGGCTTGATTCATCACGAACGGCGGTAATTCCTTCGATACGTTTTTCTTGTGCTAAACGAACGATGTGTTCGTGAACTTTAGTCTTGTTAACTCCGTATGGGAATTCTGTGACAACAATACGTTCACGACCGCTCTTAGTTGTTTCGATTTCAGTACGTGAGCGAAGAACGATAGAACCTTTACCAGTTTCATAGGCTTTACGAATTCCAGATTTACCCATAACAAGAGCTCCTGTTGGGAAATCAGGACCAGGCAATACTTCCATTAATTCACGTGTTGTAACATCAGGATTATCCATAACCAGTTTAACGGCATCGATAGATTCCCCTAAGTTGTGTGGTGGAATATTAGTTGCCATACCAACGGCAATACCTGTCGCACCGTTAACGAGTAAGTTAGGAAAACGTGATGGCAAAACAAGTGGTTCACGTTCACTACCATCGTAGTTATCTTGGAAATCAACAGTATTCTTGTTAATATCACGAAGCATTTCAAGAGCGATTTTACTCATACGAGCTTCTGTATAACGTTGTGCGGCTGCGCCGTCTCCGTCCATAGAACCAAAGTTTCCGTGTCCGTCAACGAGCATGTGGCGGTAGCTCCACCATTGTGCCATACGCACCATTGCTTCATAAATTGATGAATCACCGTGTGGGTGATATTTACCCATAACATCACCGGTGATACGTGCAGATTTCTTATGAGGTTTATCTGGCGTTACACCGAGCTCATTCATCCCATACAAGATACGACGATGAACTGGTTTCAATCCATCGCGTACATCAGGAAGAGCACGAGCAACAATAACAGACATGGCGTAATCAATAAAACTTGTCTTCATTTCTGAAGTTAGATTTACGTCAATTAAATTCTTATCCTGCATTAAGGAAAAACACTCCTTTTCTAGTGTAAAACTCAACTATATTATACCACAAAAAGTACGGTAAAACCATATCTTGACCAATCTCCTTTTACGTCTTATTAACTAAATGTAAGATTAGCTATCAAAGTTTTCCTAAGTATTTTCAAAATAATAATATGGCAAAAAATCAGTAAAATCATTGTGAAAAATTCACTAACTTTTAAGATAAAAATAGAGAGTTTTCGCCTAAAATTTTTGTTTTCTTCTTTTTTCAAATTTTTACAATAAGTTCGTGACATTTCTCACTTAACGTGTTAAAATATTATTCGTATGGGCGTCAGCCTAAAAAAATTAAGGAGATGTTTAGATAAATGACTGCAACTAAACAACACAAAAAAGTTATCCTTGTTGGTGACGGTGCCGTAGGTTCTTCTTACGCATTCGCACTTGTAAACCAAGGAATCGCTCAAGAACTTGGTATCATCGAAATCCCACAATTGTTCAACAAAGCTGTTGGGGATGCTGAAGACCTTAGCCACGCTCTTGCTTTCACTTCACCTAAAAAAATCTACGCAGCTAAATACGAAGACTGTGCAGATGCTGACCTTGTAGTTATCACTGCAGGTGCTCCACAAAAACCAGGTGAAACTCGTCTTGACCTTGTTGGTAAAAACCTTGCTATCAACAAATCAATCGTAACTGAAGTTGTTAAATCTGGATTCAAAGGAATCTTCTTGGTTGCTGCAAACCCAGTTGACGTCTTGACTTACTCTACATGGAAATTCTCTGGATTCCCTAAAGAACGCGTTATCGGTTCAGGTACTTCACTTGACTCAGCTCGTTTCCGTCAAGCATTGGCTGAAAAACTTGATGTTGATGCTCGTTCAGTTCACGCATACATCATGGGTGAACACGGTGACTCAGAATTCGCTGTTTGGTCACACGCTAACGTTGCTGGTGTAAACCTTGAAAGCTACCTTAAAGACGTTCAAAACGTTGAAGAAGCTGAATTGGTTGAACTTTTCGAAGGTGTTCGTGACGCTGCTTACTCAATCATCAACAAAAAAGGTGCTACATTCTACGGTATCGCTGTTGCGCTTGCTCGTATCACTAAAGCAATCCTTAACGATGAAAACGCAGTACTTCCACTTTCTGTATTCCAAGAAGGTCAATACGCTAACGTAACTGACTGCTACATCGGTCAACCAGCTATCGTTGGTGCACACGGTATCGTTCGTCCAGTTAACATTCCATTGAATGACGCTGAACAACAAAAAATGGAAGCTTCTGCTAAAGAATTGAAAGCTATCATCGACGAAGCTTTCTCTAAAGAAGAATTCGCTTCTGCTTGCAAAAACTAATTTCTAGTTTTTAAAATAAAAAGCTATCCGTAAGGATAGCTTTTTTTGTGTCTTATTTTGCATTTAAGGCAGCCATTGTAATGTAGTTATATGGCTTATTAAAATGTGGCAAGAAGAACAAATCTGTGAGAGCTAATTTATCAATCGTAACACCTTCTTGAATAGCTAGTGAGAAAAGATGAATACCTAATGAAACATCTGCCATAGCCAGCATCTGAGCACCCAATACACGTCTACTTTCTTTGTCATAAACAATCTTTAAAGTGACTTCGAAGTTATTCTTCTCGATGAAATCTGGTTTTTGTTTGTCACTGTATTCTACTTCTTCTGCGTCAAAGCCTTTAGCTTTTGCTTTTTCAAGTGTCAAACCAGTCGATAGCATATTTAAGCCATAAATAGAGATACCATTTGATCCTTGCACTCCAATTCCTTCAAGATTATGACCACATGCATTATGAGCGGCAACAATACCAGTTCTTACTGCATTTGAAGCAAGGGCGATATAGTCCGTTTCGCAAGAAGCATTGTTATAAATGGTTGCACAATCACCAATTGCATAAACGCCTGGAATACTTGTTTCTTGTTTTTTATCAACGAGAAAAGCGCCGTTTTTGAAAAGTTCAACTTTTCCAGCAGCAAGGTTTGTATTTGGTCTAAAGCCAACAGCAAGGATAACCATATCAACATTATAACTTGCTTTATCCGTGATGATTTTCTCAACTTTTGTCTTGCCAACAACTTCTTTTACTGTTTCTCCGAAAGCTAACTTGATGCCGTGAGCTTGAAGATTATTTGCCATAATAGCACTTAAATCTTCATCATAATAACCTGCAAGACACGTATCTGCAACATCAATCAGAGTTACTTCCTTTCCTTTACGCTGAAAAGCTTCTGCTAATTCTACACCAATGTAACCAGCCCCCACAACTGCAACACGTGAAATCTCTTTTTCCTTAAGCTTTTCAATGACATCTTGAGCGTTTTGATAGAGTTTTACAAACTGAATGTTTTCCAACTTAGCTTCAAATTCTTGACTATCTTCTTTTAGCTCAACTCCCTTAATCGGTGGAATAATCGGTCTTGAACCTGTCGCAAAAATTAATTTATCGTAGCTTTCTAGGTGAGGTTTCCCATCAACCAAAGCTGTCACTAATTTCTTGTCGTAGTTAACTGACTCTACAGGAGAATTCATATAAATTCTAGCGCCCAGTTGTTCAAGCTCTTCTTTATTTGAATAAAAAAGCCCTTCTGGTCCTGAAATTTGCTGACCAATCCATAAAGCCATACCACATCCTAAAAATGAAATATTTGAATTTTGATCAAATACCACCACTTCGTTTTCAGAACCATAGTTAGTTAACATCGTTTTTATGCAAGCTGTACCAGCGTGATTTGCTCCAATTACAACAATTTTACTCATAGAAGTAACCTCGATTATCTTATTTATCAAGGTAACTATATCACATATTAGAAGCGCTTACAATTATTTAGCTTAAAAAATAAGTTGGCATAATACCAACTTATTTGTTTTATTTCGATTTAATGTAGTTAACACCATCTGCTTTTGGTGCAACAGCTTTACCGAAGAAGGCAGCCAAGACAACGATTGTCAATACGTATGGCGCAACTTTAAGGTAAACTGATGGAATGCTTGAGAAGAATGGTAATTGTGCTCCAATAATCGCAAGAGATTGTGATAAACCGAAGAATAGACTTGAAAGCATTGCTCCGACTGGATTCCAACGACCAAAAATCATAGCAGCAAGAGCGATGAAACCTGGACCTGCAATTGTTGTAACCGCAAAGTTGTTTGAAATCGTTTGTGCATAAACAGCACCACCGATTCCTCCAAGGAAACCTGAAATCATAACACCTGCATAACGCATAAGGTAAACATTAATACCAAGTGTATCAGCTGCTTGTGGGTGTTCACCAACTGAACGAAGACGAAGGCCAAAGCGTGTCTTGAAGATGATGTACCATGAAATAAATGATACCAAGATAGCTACGTATGCTACCAAAGATGTATTGTTAAAGAAGATTTTTCCGATAAATGGAATATCTTTTAAAATAGGAAATGAAAAACGACCGAATGTTTGAGTAATTGTATCTGTTTGACCTTTACCAAACAAGTGACGGCATTGGAAAACCGCAAACGATGGTGCAATCAAGTTCAATACTGTACCAGATACAACGTGGTCAGCACGTAAGTTAATAGTTGCTACTGCGTGGATAAGTGAGTACAAAAGACCAACTAAACCAGCAACAATTGAAGCAACCCAAGGTGTTGCATGTCCGAAAACATCAGCATAAGTGAGGTTGAACAAGACACCTGAGAAAGCACCCATAACCATGATTCCCTCAAGACCGACGTTAACAATACCTCCACGTTCAGAGAATGTTCCACCGATACTTGTAAAAATCAAAGGTGCAGAATAAATTAGCATGGAAGAAACTAATAGGGCTAACGTTGTTGAAAAACTCATCTTACTTTCCTCCTTCTTCTTTTTTAGTTTTAATAAATTGACGAATCAAGTAATCAGCTCCGACAAAGAAAATGATAAAGGCTGACACAACATCGATAACTTCTGATGGGATACCAATCATACCTGTTTTACCGATTGAAAGAACGGCATATAAGAATGATGCAAATGGAATACCAAGAGCTGTATTAACAGCAAGAAGAGATACGGCCATTCCGTCCCATCCAATACTTAATGAGCTTGTTTGAGAATAAACATTTCCGAATGTTCCAAGACCTTCAACAGTACCACCAAGTCCAGCAAGAGCACCTGAGATAATCATTGAAACTACAATCAAATGTTTAGCTGACATACCAGCGTATTCAGCAGCATGTGGGTTAATCCCTACAGAAGTAATTTCATAACCCAGTGTTGTTTTACGCATTAAGAACCATACGATAAAGACAGCAAATAAGGCGATGAAAATACCGATGTTGATACGTGAGTTATCTGTTAAAGCAGATAGCCATTCTGTTTGATATGATGCATTTTCAGAAACTTTGATAGTTGCTTCTGTTGTACGCATAATTTTATCTGGGAATACATCTTGGATAAGATATTGGGTTCCGTACAAGATGATGTAGTTCATCATGATTGTAACGATAACCTCACTTGTACCAAGGAAAGCACGTAAAATACCAGGAATGGCACCAGCGATACCACCAGCAATAAGACCGACTAAGACAGTACAAATTACTGAAACTGATTTTGGTAAATCAGGGAATGACAAAGCAAACCAAACTGACATTACCCAACCCATTAACGCTTGACCAGGAAGACCAACGTTAAAGAAACCTGCTTTTGAAGCAACTGAGAAACCAAGGGCAATCAGGATAAGTGGACCCATTGCACGGAAGATTTCACCAATATTTTTTACTGAACCAAATGCAGTGTAAAGCAAATCATTATATGCCCACAAAGGATTGTATCCGAAGCAAAGCATAAGGATTGCTCCGAGTAACATTCCAAGGAATACTGCAATCAATGGAACAGCCCATTTTTGGGTTTTCTTAGACATTAACATTAGAATCCTCCTTTTCCACTTTTCCACCAGCCATCAAAATACCAAGTTCTTGTTTATTGGTTGTGGCAGCGTCTAAGATACCTTGAATTTTACCATCATGAATAACGGCAATACGGTCGGAAACATCAAGGATTTCATCTAATTCAAAACTAATAACTAAAACGGCTTTACCTCTGTCACGTTCGGCAACCAAACGTTTACGAATGTATTCAATCGCACCGACATCAAGTCCACGTGTTGGTTGACTTACGATAAGCAAATCAGGATTGCGGTCGATTTCACGAGCGATAACCGCTTTTTGTTGGTTACCACCTGAAAGAGCTCCACCTGATACCAATTCACTTGCGGCACGAACGTCGAATTCAGCCATCAATTGACGAGCATGTTCATTCAACTTGTGATAGTTCATGAAACCATGTTTACTGAACGGCTCTTTGTAGTAAGTTTGAAGAGCGATGTTTTCAGCAATGGTCATATCAAGGACCATACCATCACGGTGACGATCTTCTGGCACGTGTCCAACACCCAATTCAGTAATCTTACGAGGACGTTGATTTGTCATATCAGAACCTTTGATGAAGAATTGACCAGATTCAACCTTACGCAAACCTGTAAGAGCTTCAACCAATTCTGTTTGACCATTACCATCGATACCTGCGATACCAACGATTTCACCAGCACGAACATCCAATGACAATTCTTTAACAGCTGGAACACCACGGTTTTCGTTAACAATCAAATCTTTGATTGAAAGAACAACGTCTTTTGGATTAGCTGGAATTTTATCTGTTTTAAATGAAACAGCACGACCAACCATCATTTCAGCCAATTCGTTACTTGTTGAATCAGCAACTGGAACTGTCTGAATTGATTTACCGTGACGGATAACTGTAACTCGGTCTGCTACGGCACGAATTTCATCAAGTTTGTGAGTGATTAAGATGATTGATTTGCCTTCTTTAACCAAATTACGCATAATATCAAGCAATTCAGTGATTTCAGAAGGTGTTAAAACAGCTGTCGGTTCATCAAAGATAATGATATCAGCTCCGCGGTAAAGTGTTTTTAAGATTTCAACACGTTGTTGCGCACCAACTGAAATATCAGAAATTTTAGCAGATGGATCTACGGCTAGACCGTATTTCTCTGATAATTCTTTGATTTCTTTACTTGCTTTTTTAAGGTCAAGGATTCCAGGACCTTTTGTCACTTCATTACCTAAGATAATGTTTTCAGCAACTGTAAAAGCTTCAACCAACATAAAGTGTTGGTGAACCATTCCGATACCCATCTTAGCTGATTTAGATGGTGAATCTAGTGTAGCCTCTTCACCTTTTACTAAGATTTGACCACTTGTTGGTTGTAGAAGACCAGCAAGCATATTCATCAAAGTCGATTTACCGGCACCATTTTCTCCGAGGAGAGCGTGGATTTCACCTTTTCTGACTTCTAAATTAATATGGTCATTTGCGACAAAATCACCAAATTTCTTGGTAATCTCACGCATTTCTATGACGTTTTCATGTGTCATGTGTGATCCCTTTCAGTCTAATAATAATTTTTAGGTCAGTTAAGCCCATTAAAAGACCTTTAATGAACTTAACTGAGATAAAAATGACTTTTTACCTCAGCCCCTGAAAAAAGGCGACCAATTTGGTCGCTTTTTTCAAAAGAGCGATTATTTGTTTACGCCATCATCAACTTTTACTTCGCCTTTGATAACTTTTTCTTTTGCAGTTTCTACAGCAGATTTGATGTTATCTGGAAGGTTTGTAGTAACAAGATCTACACCACCATCTTTAAGACCGTATGTACGAGTTTGGTTACCACCGAATTTTTCATCTTTAAGTTGAACGTTAGCGATATCTTTAACAACTTGACCTACTTCTTTGATTGTTGAAGTCAAAACAAAGTTTGATTTCACTTTATCAGATGAAGTATAGTTACCTTCTTCAGTTTGGTCACGGTCTACACCAACAACCCAAACTTTTTTGTCGCTATCAGCTGGTAATTTTTCGTTGATTTCTTTAGCTTGTGAGAAGACACCAGTACCTGAACCACCAGCAGCATGGTAAATAACATCAGCACCGCTAGCATACATTGTTGCAGCGATTGTTTTACCTTTAGCTGAATCAGAGTATGAACCAGCATATTGGACGTCAACTTTGATTGAGCTATCTACTGAAGCAACACCTTCTTTGAATCCAGTTTCAAAGCGAGTGATTGTATCAGATTCGACACCTCCTACAAAACCAACGTGTTTTGTTTTAGATTGCATTGCAGCTGCAATACCCGCAAGGTAAGCACCTTCGTTATCTGCAAACAATACACTTTCAACGTTTTTGTGGTCTGCAACGACATCGTCGATAATAACATAGTTTGTATCTTCGTTTTGAGGTGCAGCTTCATCAACAGCGTCGTGAAGGTTGTAACCAATTGCAAAAACAAGGTTGTAACCATTTGAAACAGCTGAGTCTAGGTTTGTTGCATAGTCTGACTCACTATCAGATTGGAAGTAAGTGTAGTCAGTATCTTTTTTCAATTTGTTTTCTTTACCCCAAGCTTGCATACCTTCCCAAGCAGATTGGTTGAATGATTTATCATCAACACCACCTGTATCAGTAACGATTGCAGCTTTTACGCTTGAGTTTGAGCTAGAGCTAGACGAATTTGAACGACTACATGCGCCAAGTGCTAATGTTGCTACTGCAGCAAGTCCAAGACCAACAATTTTCTTGTTCATGAAAAATGAACCCTCCTAAAAAACTTATAAGCAACTTTTGTTGCTAAAATCTATCAAGCCAAATGGCTTAATGAACACTCTGAAAATAGACTCCAAAAAGTCTACAAAACTGTGGCAATGTTACCACCTGACCGTCGTCACGACCGTCCACAATCAAAAATAAGTTATCGTTTGAAGTTCTTCTAATTAATGATTAGTAGCTACCTTCTGCAGCTGTTTCACCATTAACGATTGCAACACCAGAAGACGCTCCAATACGTGTTGCACCTGCATTGACAAATGCTTCAGCGTCAGCATATGAACGTGCACCACCAGCAGCTTTTACACCAATGTTAGGACCGACTGTTTTTCGCATAAGAGCAACATCATGTACATTTGCTCCTGCAGTTGAGAAACCAGTAGATGTTTTAACGTAATCAGCTCCAGCGGCTACTGACAATTGACATGCTTTTTCTTTTTCTTCATCAGTTAAAAGACATGTTTCAATGATAACTTTTACTAATTTATCTCCGCTTGCTTCAACAACAGCACGAATATCATTTTCAACAAAATCATACTCTTTTGCTTTCAAGCGACCGATATTAATTACCATATCAATCTCGTCAGCACCATTTTCAATAGCATCTTTTGTTTCGAATGCTTTCACACGGCTTGTGTTAGCTCCTAGAGGGAATCCGATAACAGTACATACTTTTACATCAGAATCTTTTAAGGCTTCTGCAGCATGAGAAACCCAAGTTGGGTTAACACAGACACTAGCAAAGTTGTATTCTTTAGCTTCAGCAATAAGATTATCAATTTGATCTTGAGTGCTTTCAGGTTTCAATAAAGTGTGATCAATGTATTTGTTAATTGACATTAATATAATTTCCATTCCTTCCTGAAAATGTTATTTTCATTTCATTAATAATTACACTCTATCTATTCTACCATTTTTTTGATAGAATGTAAGTCTTTTTTGCTATTTTTTTAATAAAGAGTAAAAATGGCAAAAACCGAAAATTCATTAAAACGCTTATTTCGTTTCACTTCCATATAAAAACCTTATTATAGCAACCTTTTTGCACTAAATATGACATATGTGTCATATGTCATATTCGGTATTTCTGAACCTTTTCCTATCATTTTACTATAAACAACAAGATTTTGCGACCGTAAAATTAGTGACTTTTGGTCTTGTAATCGCTTTATATTAGTGTATTTTATGATTTTTATGTGAATAATTATACTTTAAAAAGTGACTACCATGTCATAATTATTCTATGACATTTGTCACAAAGCTTATCATTAAAGGAATCCAACAAAAAAATCCTTATCGAACTAGAAATGATAACTAATTCAATAAAGATTTTTTATTCACTTATTAATTTTTTTCGCTGCGTAAAATATAATAGCCTTTATCACGTTTTAAAATCTCAACGTTTCCGAAAATTTCTTCCATTTTAGCTTTAGCACTTGGTGCACCTTGTTTTTTCTGAATAACAATTGTCAAATTGCCACCAACTTTTAAATAGTTAATACTTTCAGAAATAATTGTATGGACAACTTGTTTTCCTGCACGAATTGGCGGATTACTGATGATATAATCAAATGTTCCATTGACTTTCTCGTAGATATTTGATTGGAAAATATCAGCTTCGACACCATTTTTTTGTGCATTTTGTTTCGTTAAATCAATTGCACGATTATTGATATCAACCATAGTTGGTTTAACACCTTGAACTTTTGCTAGTGAAATTCCTAAAGGACCATACCCACAACCAAGATCTAACAGTGTCTTTCCTTTTTCGAAATCTAGGGTATTTAAAAGGACTTGACTCCCATAATCTACCATTTTTTTAGAAAAAACGCCTGAATCAGTTAAAAAAGTAAACGATTGCCCAAGCAAGGTAACTTTTAATTCATGAATGTCGTGAGCACTATCAGGGTTTTCTGCATAATACATTTTAGTCATTCTTCTATCACTTTCTCTTATAATGCACTTCTATTTTATCATACTCTTCTATCATATCAAGCATTGTAACTGTTTTCAACTAAAGCTTAAAATGCTATAATAAGGTACATAACCTCTTTAAGGAGTTTCGTATGACTAACGAATTTATTAATTTTGATCTTATTTCTCGCGAGACTTGGCAGGAATTGCATCGAAAAACTCAGCCGCTTCTCACAGCTGAGGAGCTTGAATCAATTAAAAGTTTAAATGATAATATCAGTATCCAGGATGTTGTTGAAGTTTATCTTCCTTTAATCAGTTTGATTCAAATTTACAAAAACGCTCAAGAAAACCTTTCGTTTTCAAAAAGCATCTTTTTAAAAAAAGATGCGAGTAAACGACCTTTTATTATCGGAATCTCTGGTTCTGTAGCTGTTGGGAAATCAACGACCAGTCGTCTTCTACAACTTCTACTATCTCGAACATTTAAAGATAGCAAAGTTGAAATGGTAACGACCGATGGATTTATTTATCCCAATAAGGTCTTGATAGAGCAAAATATCTTAGACCGTAAAGGATTTCCTGAAAGTTATAATATGGAACTTCTTTTAAACTTTCTTGACACTGTCAAAAATGGAATGACAGCTCGCATTCCTGTTTACTCACACGAAGTTTACGATATAGTTCCCGATCAAGAACAAGTTATCGAAGCACCTGATTTCTTAATCGTCGAAGGTATCAATGTTTTTCAGAATCAAAAAAACAAACGTATCTATATGACTGGCTACTTTGATTTTTCTATCTATATTGATGCTGAAAATGATTTAATTGAAAAATGGTACCTAGAACGTTTTGACAGCTTACTAGAACTTGCTAAGACAGACAAGACAAACTACTATAATAGATTTGTTAAAATGCCACACAAAGACGCGTTAGAGTTTGCCAAAATGGTTTGGAAAACTGTCAATCTTGTAAACCTAGAAAAATATATCGAACCCACTCGAAATAGGGCAGAATTAATTTTACACAAAACTGATAATCACAAAATCGATCACATTTACTTGAAAAAATAAGTAAATTTTCCTGAAACAGTGATTAAGACTTGCCAAAACGCAATAAATTCTATATAATAATGTAGTTAGATTAATTTGGAGGTGAAAACATTGGCAAATATTAAATCAGCTATCAAACGCGCTGAACTTAACGTTAAACAAAACGAAAAAAATTCAGCACAAAAATCAGCTATGCGTTCTGCTATCAAAGCATTTGAAGCTAACCCATCTGAAGAGCTTTTCCGTGCTGCTTCTGCAAGCATCGATAAAGCTGAATCAAAAGGTTTGATTCACAAAAACAAAGCTAGCCGCGATAAAGCACGTCTTGCTGCTAAATTGGCTAAATAATATCCAATGAAAACTCCAAATGGAGTTTTTCTTTTTCTAATGAACACTCTTACAAACTAAAAAGGATGCTTAAAGCATCCTTTTTTATTTACCAAAATTATGTCGGTTAAAACGAACTTCAAAGATAGTTCCTTTTGGATGATTATCCTTAACTTGAATATCACCTTTTAAGGCATCAACAATTTGTTTAGCTAAGGATAGACCAAGTCCAAAGCCACCTTTTTGACGTGTCCTTGCCTTATCAACGCGATAAAAGCGATCAAAAATTTTCGCTTTATCAGCGTCACTAATACCCGGCCCATTATCAGCGACGGTTAGAATAGTCTGGCGTTCTGTTGTTTTAACTGTAAATTCAATAAAACCGTCGTCATCAGTGTACTTAATCGCATTATCAAACAAGATTGTCATCAATTGTTTAAGCAAGGTGCGATCAGTTTTTATCGGACGATCCGCAGAATTATGAGCAACAAAAGTTTTACCATTTTCTTCGGCAATCATGTTGTAATTCTCAAAAATTTCATTAAAGATTGAAGGTTGGATTTCTTCTAATTCAACTTTCAATCCATCATCTCGCCTAGCAAGGTTCAAAAGATTGGTTGTTAAAATACGCATATTACGAACTTCGTCAAGACTCGCTGCAATACTTTCACTGTTATCAAGAATTGTTGCATTCGGTCGTCTAAAAAGACTTTCAAGTCGGTTTTGAAGCACCGCTAACGGCGTTCTTAATTCGTGACTAGCATTTTCAACAAAACGCTTTTGTTTTTCATAACTTTCTAAAATTGGTTTACGCATCCAATTTGCCAAGTAAATACTTGCTAAAATTGAAATCATCCAGAAAATAATCATGACTGAAACAGTTATGGTTACATAACGTTCGTTTGCCTCATCAAGCTGACTAACACTGATTAAGAAAGTCGCGTATTCAATCGTTGGATAGTCACTACTATACACTCTAACCGTTAAAACATGGTATTTTTCGGTTTGACCAAAGATAGTTGTCATTTTCTCGTCTTTAATCTCACCAATAGTGTCTTCATCAACACTAGATGCTAATGTCCCGAACTGGACAAACGCATCAATTGCATTTACGATTTTTCCATTTGTATCGTACAATAGCACACTGACATTACTTAAACTTGCCACATTTGAGCTGGGTTTTCCTTTTCCAGAATTACTAAAACTATTATTAGATTGTAAGGAATCACTACGCTCCATTGTTCGTGTGACGTAATCACTTGCGTTGTCAGCTGCATTTTTTAAAGTGGTATCTACAGAAGAATATAGACCATAACGCATAATCTGCAAGATAATTGTGGTCATAATGATAAAAATTCCTGTAAATACAATGAAGAAATGGAAAAAATTAGAAAACGTTCCTGTTGATAATTTTTTGTGTATGTTATTCAGCATCTTTTAGAATATACCCTACACTACGAAGTGTTTGTAGATTTTTAGCAAAATTTGTTCCTTTTAATTTTTTGCGAATCTTAGAAACATAAACTTCAACAACTGAAATTGTAGTATCGCTATCAAATCCCCAAATACGGTCAAAAATTTGTGATTTTGGCAAAATAACATTTTGGTTTTGCAAGAAATAAACCAATAAATCAAATTCTTTACCTAGTAACTCCACCTTTTCACCGTTAACAGTTGTTGTGTTAGTTGATGTATCAGCTGTTAATTCGTGGTAAGAAAGAGTATTATCATTGAATTTTCCAGAGCGTTTCAAAAGCGCTTGAATACGCATCTTCAACTCTTCGAGATAAAATGGTTTTGTCAAATAATCATCAGCACCAAGTTCAAAACCGTGTCCTTTGTCATCAAGGCTTTCTTTGGCTGTCATAATTAAGACAGGTGTCGTAATACCTTGTTCACGTAATTCCTTCAGAACTTGGAAACCATCTTTTTCTGGCAACATCAGATCAAGCAAAATGAGGTCATAAACACCACTTTCTGCCTCATAAAGCCCTTCTTCACCATCAAAGACTTGCATAACATCTGCAAAATCATCTAAAAAATCAAAGATTGAATTCGATAAACTCAAATCATCTTCTACTAATAAAATCTTAATCATATATCTTGCTCCCTTATTCGTCTTATTATATCATGACTTAACCCTTAAGTCTAAGTATTTAATACAATAATTTCAGTTTATCAAAAGCATATCGTAAGCAGCTTAAGATTTCCTAAAAACACAAAAAGCGTCTGAGTTTTCACTCAAACGCCCTTTATATTTTCTACTATTTTACAGCTGCAAGAGCTTCTTCGACAGCAACTTTACTTGTGCTAATCAAATCAAGACGAGCAGAGATTTCTTTGATACCCATTGTGATGTTACGACTGATGGCCATATCATTTAATTGTGGTTCAAAGAACGCTTTGTATTCTTCAAGACGTTCAGTTGTCTTGAATGAGTTGGCTGGGTAGATAACGAATTTATCAAAACTCATGTCGCCACCAAGTGCAGCTTTAATCCAATCCCAGTTTTCACGAGCCCAAGTCCAAAATGCACCCTGAGAGAATGGTTTATCAAGGAATGGACGGTACCAACTCATAGCTAAGTCTTGAGGTTTAACAACATCTTTATTTTTCAACTCAGCCAATACACGTTCAACTGTTGCATTATCTTTTGTATTTGACAAAGCAGATGCCAATTGACGTTTGAAGTTACCATCATTAGTTTTCACATAAGTATCAAGGTATAGAGATACTAATTCTTCAGTTTCAGCGTGTTTGATTTGGTTAGCAAGAACTGACATACGAATTGAGGCTGGAATCGCTTCGATATTGTCTTTGTGTTGGTGGAAAATAGCCTCCGCTTTTGTGACAGCATCTTCGTTATCAGCATACAACATCAATGAAATAGTATTTTGACGAACCATTTCATCTTCATCAGATTCACCAGCTTTTGGTTCAAATCCAAGACGATCATAGTTCTTTTGCATCAAATGACTAATCAATGCTTTGAATTGAGCTTGTGCTTGGCTACCTTCTTCTAAGAAAATATCTAAACCATCAACAACTTGTGAAATAGCTTCAGCAACTAAATATGAAGTTTCATCAGCAAGTTTAGTCAACAAAGGTACTAATTCTGCGTAAGAAATTTCGCCACTTTCAGCAAGTAAACGACGTTCTTGAATGACTTGAAGTTTTGAAACAGTATCAAGTTCAGTTAGTTGGTCAAGAACTGTATTTAGCAACTCACCTTTATAATTAGTGATGTAATGTGCTGTGTTTTCAGTGTTTAGACGGAAAGCACCTTCGTTATCAGCAGCTAATTGACTATAATTTGGAATTTCAAGGCGTGCATCTGTAAGAGTATCTGACAGACCTTTCCAGTTGCTATTGAGTGGAATTGGCCAAATACGATTTTGGTCTACATTTTCACCGATGAAGAATTGTTTTTGACTAAGAACAAGTGTGTTATCAACAACTTCAGCTGTTACGACTGGGTAACCTGGTTGTTCCAACCAAGCATCCATGAAAGCTGCAACGTCTTTTCCAGAAGCTTCAGATAATGCATTCCATAAGTCACGACCAATTGTATTTCCGTATTGGTGTTTTTCAAAGTAAATCTTAAGACCTGCACGGAAATCATCATCACCTAACCAGCGACGAAGCATGTGCATCAAACGGCTACCTTTTGCATATACGATTGCTGGGTCAAACAATGTATTGATTTCATCTGGGTGTTTAACTTCAACGTGAACTGATTGAACACCATCAGTAGCATCACGTTTAAGAGCCAATGGAAGTCCACCAGTTTGGAAATCTTCGAAAATGTTCCATGAAGGTTCGATAGCATCAACTGAAACGTATTCCATCATATTGGCAAATGATTCATTTAACCATAAATCATCCCACCATTTCATTGTAACAAGGTTACCGAACCATTGGTGAGCTAACTCGTGAGCAACAACAAGTGCAACACTTTGACGGCTCTTAACAGTTGAATTGTCATCAACTAGAAGATAAACTTCACGGTATGTTACCAAGCCCCAGTTTTCCATAGCTCCAGCTGAGAAGTCAGGAAGAGCAACATGGTATGACAATGGAATTGGGTATTTAACACCGAAGTATTCTTCATAAAAATCAATAACACGAACAGCGATATCAAGTGAGAAATCTAATGATTTAAGCGCATGGGCTTTTGTTGAGAAGACTCCTACTTCAGTACCATTTTTAGTTTTAGCTGTTTTACCTTGCAAATCACCAAGAGCAAAAGCGAGCAAGTATGATGACATGCGAGGTGTTGTGTCAAATGTCCAAAGACCAGTTTCTTTACGACGTTCAGCATCAACTTCAGGCATGTTTGAAAGTACGATTTCGCCTTCAGTTTGGTCAAATTTGATACTCAAATCAAATGTTGCTTTTGCTTCTGGCTCATCGATACATGGGAACGCTTCACGCGCAAAGTGACTTTCAAATTGAGTTGAAATGACTTCTTTTTTAACACCATCAACAGTGTAATATGATGGGTAAATACCAGTCATGTTATCAGTGATATTACCTGAAAACTCAACAACAAGTGTCATTGTTCCTGTTTCTGGCAACTCAACATGAACCGCTTCATTGTCATTATCAAGCGTAAACTCAAGGTTTTGGTTGTCTAATAAAACAGAAGCAACAGTTAAATCTTTTTGGTGGAATGAAATAACATTATCTAAAGCTTCACCACTAATGGCAACATTTCCTGAAAAAGTTTTAGCTTGACGGTTAATATCAAGGAAAATATTGTAATTCTCAGGAACAAACTTTTCAATAAAATGTTCTACAGTTTTCATATAACTCCTTTAAAACGTAGAATGAGGACCAACATACCGTTTCCCCCATATCACCTAATCTTTTAAATTTAAGTTTGGTAATAGTATTGTTGTCATTTTTTGTAAATGTCAGAATTGACACACAATACCATCAAACTTCATCATTATATCACAAAATATGATATATGTCAGTTTTAAAAAAGGGCAGCCAAAAAGACTGCCTAGCAGACAGCCTTTAATAGCTTTATAATTCGATGATTTTACCTGTTTTAAGGTAAATGACCCACTCACAAAGGTTACGAGCGTAATCACCGATACGTTCTAAGTAAGTAATAACCTGAAGGTATTCTTTACCCGCAAACACTGTATCTGGTTGTTGGCGAATAGATTCAACAGCCATGTTTTGAATTTCTTTAAAGTAGTTATCAATCACTTCATCAGAAGCAGCAACTTCATAAGCGCGTTCTTCATCACCAGTCACGTAAACGTCAAGCGCTTCTTCGACCATGTTGCGAACAGCTTTACCCATTTTTTTGATTTCTGCCTCTACTTCTGGCAAACGTTCTTCACCTTTAACGCGAATAGTTGCTTTTGCAATAGAGGCTGCATGGTCACCCATACGTTCAACATCACTTGAAGCTTTCAAAACTGTGATAACTGTACGCAAATCTTGTGATACAGGTTGTTGAAGGGCAATAATCTCAAGAGATTTCTTTTCAAGTTTTGTTTCAAAGTTATTGACAATTTCATCACCTTCAATAACTTCTTTTGCCAATTCACGGTCATGGCTAATAAAAGCACGAACTGTTTTGTTAATTTGTGACAACACTTCAGTACCCATAGCGTAGAATTGGTTATGCAATTTTTCTAATTCATCATCAAATTTTGATCTTAACATAATATCATCTCCTTTTGAGTGTTCCCAAAACTAACCAAATTTACCAGTGATATAATCTTCGGTTTCTTTGCATTTAGGATTCATGAACATTTCATGCGTTTTTCCGTATTCAATAAGCTTACCATCAAGGAAGAAACCTGTACGGTCTGAGATACGTGAAGCTTGTTGCATTGAACGTGTTACAAGAAGCATTGTGTATTTGTCTTTCAAACCATAAAGGGTATCTTCAACCTTACCAGCTGAGATTGGATCAAGTGCTGATGTCGGTTCGTCAAGTAAAATGATTTTTGGACTTGTCGCTAAAACACGTGCGACACAAACACGTTGTTGCTGACCACCAGACAAGCCAAGGGCTGAATCGTGCAAACGGTCTTTTACTTCATCCCAGATTGAAGCTCCAATCAAAGAACTTTCAACCGCTTCATCTAAAACTTGCTTATCTTTAATTCCTTTTAGACGTAGGCCATAAACAACATTTTCATAGATTGACATTGGAAATGGATTCGGTTGTTGGAAAACCATTCCAATTTCTTTACGAAGTTCAACGGTATCTGTTCGTGGGCTATAAATATTATGTCCATTATAAACGATTGAGCCTGTTAATGTCACCTCTGGATTCAAATCTCCCATTCGGTTAATTGAACGTAGAAGAGTTGATTTACCTGAACCAGAAGGACCAATAAGTGCTGTGATTTCATTAGGATAGAAATCCATAGAGACATTATTGAGCGCTTTTTTCTTATTATAGTAAACAGATAAGTCTCTTACTTTTAAAATAGGTTCTGTCATGTCTTGCCTTTCTAACCAAAGTGTCCTGACACATAATCGCTAGTTGATTGCAATTTGGCATTTTGGAAAATATTATTGGTTTTATCGTATTCGATTAAATCCCCCAAATAGAAGAAGGCTGTATAATCACTAGCACGTGCAGCTTGTTGCATGTTATGAGTAACAATGATGATTGTGTAATCTTTTTTCAACTCAAACATCGTATCTTCCAATTGCATTGTTGCAACTGGGTCAAGAGCTGATGCAGGTTCGTCCATCAAAAGAATATCTGGTTTTACTGCAATGGCACGAGCAATACACAAACGTTGTTGCTGACCACCTGAAAGTGTAAAGGCTGATTTATGCAAATCATCTTTTACTTGATCCCAGAGAGCAGCTTGTTTTAGAGAAGTTTCAACAATTTCATCTAAAAATTGTTTATCTTTGACACCTGCACGCTCATAGGCAAATGTAATATTTTTATAAATTGATTTAGCAAATGGATTTGGTCGTTGGAAAACCATTCCGATGTGCTTACGCATTTCGTAAACGTTAATGTTTTTGGCATTAACATCAATACCTTCGTACAAAATTTGTCCAGTGACTTTCGCAATGTCAATGGTATCGTTCATACGATTTAGGCTACGAAGAAAAGTTGATTTACCACATCCTGAAGGTCCGATAAGAGCAGTGATTTTATTTTTTTCAAACTGCATATCAATTCCCTTGATAGCTTCTTTTTGACCATAGTAAACATGAAGATCTTTTGTAGCTAGGGCTAATTTTTCTTCAGGAAAAGTAATAATATGTCTTTCATTCCAGTTATACTTTGTCATCTCTTCTCCTTTATTTTGCTGACGTTAATTTGGCGTGAAGTTTTTTACCGATATAACGTGCTGAGAGGTTGAAAATTAAGATGAAAATCAAGAGAACTGCAGCACTTCCTTGCGATACTTGAGTCGCATCAGGAATCGTTCCTTCACTATTAACTTTCCAAATGTGAACAGCCAAAGTTTCGGCTTGACGGAAAATTGAAATCGGACTTGTAATACTTAGCGGATTCCAGTTTGACCAATCGAGAGCTGGTGCTGATTGACCAGCTGTGTAGATAAGCGCTGCTGCTTCACCGAAAATACGGCCTGAAGCAAGAACGATACCAGTCACAATACTTGGAAGAGCTTCTGGAATGACCACGTGAACTACTGTTTCCCAACGTGACAAACCAAGTGCAAGACCTGCTTCACGTTGTGTGTGGTGAACATTACGAAGACCATCTTCAACATTACGTGTCATTTGTGGAAGGTTAAAAACGGTAAGAGCAAGGGCACCTGAGATAATTGAAAATCCATATTGAAATTGAACAACAAAAATCAGATAACCAAACAAACCAACAACAACAGATGGTAAAGAAGAAAGGATTTCAATACATGTTCTGATGAAGTTAGTGAAACGTCCTTTTTTCGCGTATTCAGATAAGTAAATCCCTGCTCCCATTGATAAAGGAATAGAAATAACCAATGTGATTACCAAAAGAAAGAGGGAGTTATACAATTGAATCCCAATACCACCACCTGCTTCATACGATGATGATTTTCCTGTCAAGAATGACCAATTAACATGTGGTAATCCATTAACCAAGATATATAGTAGTAATGATGCCAAAATCGCAACAATAATTCCAGCAATTGTATAGAGAATTCCTGTTGCTAACTTATCAAATTTCTTAGCGTGCATAGTTTCTCTTTCTTTCTCTTGTAATAAATTTAACAAGCATGTTGAATCCTAAACTCATAATGAGTAGAACCAACGCTAGTGACCAAAGAACATTATTTTGAACAGTTCCCATAACGGTATTACCGATTCCCATTGTAAGAACGGATGTTAGGGTTGCTGCTGGAGTTGTTAGAGAGGTTGGAACAACGGCTGAATTACCAACGACCATTTGGATAGCTAAGGCTTCACCAAAGGCACGTGCCATACCGAAAATAACTGCGGTAAAGATACCAGGTCTAGCAGCATTTAAAATAACGCGCCAGATTGTTTGCCAACGAGTGGCTCCCATCGCTAAACTAGCTTCTTTATAATGTCTTGGCACTGCTTTTAAACTATCGATTGTCATGAAGGTTACCGTTGGTAAAATCATAACAAACAAAACGCAGACACCAGATAAGATACCGAACCCAGTTCCACCAAAGATAGAACGTGTAAATGGAACGATAACTTGCAAACCAATGAATCCATAAACAACAGATGGAATACCTGTTAATAATTCAATAGCTGGTTGAAGAATTTTGGCTCCATATTTTGGAGAAATTTCTGTCATAAAGACTGCCGCACCAATAGCAATCGGAGTTGCTACCAAGGCAGACAAAATAGTTACAATAAATGATCCCAAAATCATCGGAAGAGCTCCGAATGATCCTGAACTTGGATCCCACTTACTTCCAAAGAGGAATGTGATTGGATTAACACCATCAACGAAGAAAGTTGATAATCCTTTTTGGGCAACGAAGATTAAAATCATTGCCACGATGAAAACAATTAGTACTAAACAAAAGAATGTAATGCCTTTTCCGAACTTCTCAAGGCGAGAATTTTTTGAAGGCGTTGTTAACTGTTTCTCAAGATCTTGATTTCTCATAGTATCTCCTTATTTTGCTGTAACAGTGCCATCAGCTGATTTGGTAACTTTCATTTCGTTAACTGAAATGTAACCCATATGTTCAACGACACCTTTTTGAATCTCATCACTCATAACGAAATCCAAAAATTCTTTAGTCAAACCAGTTGGTTTACCTTTAGTGTACATATGTTCATATGACCAAAGTGGCCAATTATTTTTGGTTACATTTTCAACTGTTGGTTTATAACCGTTTAGACGAATTGTCTTAACAGAACTATCAACGTAAGCAAAAGCAAGATAAGAAATAGCTCCTGGAGTTTGCGATACGATTGACTTAACCATACCGTTTGAGTCTTGTTCTTGACTTTGAATAGCTGAATCACCTTTCATGATGATGCTATCAAATGTCGCACGCGACCCAGAACTTGCTGCACGGTTAATAATAGAAATAGCTAAGTCTGGTCCACCAACTTCTTTCCAGTTTGTAATTTTACCAGTGAAGATTTGGTGTAATTGCTCAGTGGTTAAATTGTTAACAGCGACTTTTTTGTTAACAATAACCGCAAGACCTGCTACTGCTACTTGGTGATCCACCAACTTATCAGCATTGATACCTTCTTTTTCTTCTGCGAAAAGATCGCTATTACCTATTTGAACAGCCCCTGACTGAACTTGTGAAAGACCTGTACCAGATCCACCACCTTGAACATTGACTGTCTTACCAATATTCGTCGATCCGAACTCATCAGCGGCAGCTTCAACAAGTGGTTGCAAAGCTGTCGATCCTACGCTGGTAATCGACTGCCCCTTGTCAATCCAGCTTGAACAACCAGATAAGACAAAGGCTACTGAGGTAGCTAGCAATAAAAAGCTAAGAATTTTCATTTTTTTCATTTGCGATTCCTACTTCTTTTTGAAAATAAAAAGTAATTGACATGAAGTGTTACAAACACCTCACATGCAAATAGTAACATATCACTGAAAGCTTGAAAAGTGGTTTTCAGGCCATCACATTCAAAAATTGTACCTATAACAGTTTAAGGATTAAAGCGAAGTCCTTTTGGAAAGTAATTTTTCAGAATATTCCCAGTAAGTTTTGCAAAACCTATGCCGTTGCCGTTTACAGAAACTAAATACCAACCATTTTTTAATGGATTTTCTAAGTTTATGACATTTCCTGTAACATAAATCTTGAACTGTTCTATATCAATTTCTACAAACTGTTCTACGTCATTTGGTGAAAGGGCTAAGCCCAATGCAAAAGATGGTTCGAAACGATTTTTCTTAAATGTTCCTAGATGAAGTCCATTGCGAGCAATTTTTAATTTACCTAAATCAGGCAATCCTTCCGGCAACAAATAAAGGTTATCGCCAAAGGTTTGTAGGAGCCCATTTAGCTCAATTTTTAGATGTTTTTTGGCGAAATCTTGCCAAAGATTAAGCTGATCTTTTGTTAGATTAGATTTAACTGGCTTAACTTTATGGTGAGCTGGTTCCCTCGTATCATGTAGCTTAGCAACAAATTGTCCTTCACCTTTAAAACGGTGTGGATACATACGAGCAACTTCAGGCATGTCAATTCCTTCAGCCATTCCATTGATTTTTTCAATAGGAAGAAGTTCAAGATAATCGTATTCTGACAATAGCCAATTAACAACGCCTTCATTTTCCTCTGGGGACCATGTACATGTTGAGTAAACCAGTGTTCCACCAGGCGCTAGCATTTTCATTGCTTCTTCTAAAATCTCTTTTTGAAGACTCGCGCATTCTGCAGGATAACCTTCGTGCCAATACTGAGTAGCTTGGGGATCCTTACGAAACATGCCCTCTCCAGAACAAGGTCCATCAAAAACAATCAAATCAAAGTATTCTTTGAAAACTTTGGCTAATCTGTCTGAACTTTCATTGGTTACCACAACATTTTTAGCACCAAAACGTTCCACATTCTCAACCAAAATCTTACTGCGTTTGTTGGAAATTTCATTGCTAACCAAAACACCAGTATTATTCATATAACTAAGAAGATGGGTGGATTTTCCACCTGGAGCTGCTGCTAAATCAAGCACGCGCATATGCTCACTTGGTGCTGCAACTTGAACAACCATTTGAGCAGCAGGTTCTTGTGAATAGACAAGACCTGAAACATGTTCAGGTGACTTACCAGATACTTTTCCATAATGACCCCACGGGGTATTTGGAATAGGATTCTCAAAAACATGCTGAGTGTTTTTCAGAGGATTTACACGAAATCCAGAGACAGCTTCTTGAACAAATGTAGCAAAGAAATCATCTGCTTCTTGTCCAAGAAGATTACGGTATTTTTCAATAAATTTATCAGGTAATTTCATACTTATATGATAACAATTTCACATGTTAATTACAACTTTAAGACAAGGATATGACTGATTTTGTAGGTAGTTAAAAAGAAAAAAGCAGTTCGTTTTCGAACCGCTTAACTTACTGTAAAAATCCTGAAAAAAAGATTTGATTTCAAAGACTTTCGTGATTTTCATAACTAATATCACAATCTAAAACAACTTTTTATCTCATCGTGACGAACTCTTCAGACCCTGTTGGATGGATAGTTCAAAAGCTTTGGGAAAGCTTTTGAAGGCGAAAGAGAACTCTTTCGCAATTTTAATGAAAGGCATTCAGACAACTAAAAAGAAGAGTATCTCTATAGCTGAAAAAATCTACTCTTTGCTTATCTCATTGTAACGAACTCCTCAGCCCCTGTTGGATGGATGGCTACCGTATTATCAAAATCTTCCTTAGTTGCTCCCATTTTAATAGCTACTGAAAAGCCTTGTATCATTTCATCGACACCGTATCCGATTCCATGTAAACCAATGATTTTTTCTTTTTCACCCAGAGTAACCAATTTCATTTTGCTCGGCTGGCGATGATTTCCTAGTGCTGTGTACATCGGTGTAAAGTTTGAACGATACACTTTTACCTTATCTGCACCAAATTCTTCAATGGCTTTTTCTTCTGAATAACCGATTGAACCAATGGCAGGATGGCTAAAAATAACTGTTGCAACATCCTTATAATCCATTTTGGCATTTGGCTTATGGTTAAAGAGACGTTCTGATAGCTGACGACCTGCCTTAACCGCAACAGGTGTCAATTCGAGTTTCCCGTTAACATCGCCTAAAGCATAAATGCCTTTAACGCTTGTATTTTCAAACTCATCAGTTCTTATAAATCCCTTGTCGTCAAGTTCAACACCTGTTTTTTCAAGACCGAATCCAGAAATATTGGCTCGTCTGCCAATTGCCCAAATAACCGCATCAACAGTGTAACTTTCCCCATTTTTCAATACCAAGGTTAGAGAATCATCATCGTTCTTAATAACTTCCTTTGGAATTGCGTAAGTATGCAAGGTAGGACCACTTGCTGCCATGACGTCAACAAGCGTTTCAACAATTTCTTTATCGAATTTTCGCAAAAGACGGTTTTCTCGAACAAAAAGTTGTGTATCAGAGCCCAAGGCATGTAAAACACCAGCTAATTCAACCGCAATATAACCAGCTCCGACAACAGCAGTTCGTTTTGGAAGCTCGTCTAAGGCAAAAAAATCATCAGAAACCATACCAAACTGTGCTCCAGGAATATCTGGATACAGTGCATGACCACCTGTCGCCACTAAAATATGTGGAGCGGTATAATATTTTCCAGCAGCTTCAATTGTATGAGCATCTACAAATCTAGCGTATTCATAAACACGCTCCACACCATTACTATCAAATCCTCTTTCATAAGAGGCATGAATACGGTCAATGTAAGCTTCGCGATTATTTTTCAAAGTTTTAAAATCAAAACTTGTCTGCTCAAGATGAAAGCCATACTCAGCAGCGTAATTCGCTAATGTTTCCGCAACCTGTGCACCATACCACATCACTTTTTTAGGAACACATCCTAAATTAACGCAGGTACCACCGACTTCTTTACCTTCAAAAAGAAGTACTTTTGCTCCATGCATAGCCGCTCGATTGGCAGAAGCAATTCCACCTGACCCACCACCGATAACAATATAATCGTATTCTTTAACGTCCATGTAATCTCCTTGCCTAGTTTTTAATAAAGTCTAAAATTGCCTCTTCAGACAAAGATGAATCACAAACCACTCTTACATGACCGGCATTTGCGACCAATAAACCAGGGACTGTTGCGACTTTGTAAGTGTTACGAAGCTCCTCTAGTTCAGGAGTCGTATGATCACTGTTAATATAGTAAACAACTAATTGGTTTTCTTTAGCAACGTGAGAAAGCTTTGGCTCAAAACGTCGACAAAATGGACATGTCGGACGACCGATGAAAAGAATAAACTCATCAGCTGTTTGTAATTGCTCTTTGGCAGCTTCTACCGAAATATTTGTGAAATGTTCTGCAAATGTCGTCATAACGATACCTCCAAAAATCTTAACCTAATCATATCCTAAGACTAAATGAATCACAAATGATTAGCTTAAAAAAGAGCTCCAAAAGAAGCTCTTTTTATTTGCGAATGAATTCGCTGTCTACATCACTGTTATCTGAAAGATAGCGCTCAACTGTCATATGCAAATCATATTTGTCACGTAAGGCTGCTAATGTTGCCATCATAGGGGATGCATGGTGAGCATCAATCGCTTCTTGATTTTCCCAACTATCAATCAATAATAGTGTTTCAGGGTCATTTGCGGGAAAGAAATAATCATATCTGAGATTGCCTTTTTCAGCTCGAATGGCATCGGCTGTGCCAGATTTTTCCATCTCTTCCATGAATTTTCGAGCATTCCCATTAACGCCTTTGTAATACAAGTTTACTGTAATTGCCATAGCTTCACCTTTTTCCTTTCATGATTATTTTAATAAAAACTGTAAGTGTTTTCAATTATTCAACACAAAAAAAGCAAGCTCTTTGAGCTAGCTTTTGAAATGTCATTAGCCTAGGGCCACATCCATAACCATCATGATGACAAACCCAACCATCAAACCAAGAGTTGCTACATCAGTATTACCATTAGTCTGTGATTCTGGAATCAATTCTTCTACAACCACAAACATCATGGCACCAGCTGCATAAGCTAGGGCATAAGGTATGATTTGTAGCATAATAATCACAAGCGCTGCTCCTAAAACAGCCCCAATTGGTTCAACAATGGCTGACATTGCGCCAAGAAAGAATGCTCGAAAGCGAGAACTCCCATCAGCTCGAATCGGAATTGACAAAGCAGCCCCTTCAGGAATGTTTTGTAAACCAATCCCAATAGCAAGTCCCACAGCTCCAATAAGCGCAGCACTAGTCATATTACCAGAAGCAAGCGCCCCAAAAGTTACTCCGACTGCCAAACCTTCTGGAAAATTATGAATCGTTATGGCTAGAAAGAGTAAAGCCGTTTTTGAGAGTTTTTTCTTTGGTTGAATCCCTTCAGCTTCAGAAACATCTTTTCCCAGATGCAAGTGAGGGACCAGTGCGTCAATTAAACGAAGACTAAATGCCCCTAAAAGAAAGCCAACTGCTGCCGGTACCCAGGCTAAATTACCATAATCAGCTTTAGCATAAGCAAGAGCTGGGTCAAGCAAGGACCAAAAAGAAGCTGCAATCATGACACCTGCGGCAAATCCCATCATGATATCAAGCAATTTTCGGCTAACTTTAGTAAAGGAAAAAACAACGGCAGATCCAAGAATGGTACATCCCCAAGTAAAAAGTCCTGCTAACAAGGCTAAAAAGACAACATTTTGTGTCATTAGCCAATTCATCATAAACAAATCTCCTTTTATCGATATTATCCAATTAAAACGTCTTCTGTAAATTCATTCTTATTTTACCATAGGTGTAAAAGAAAAACCTAGTAAAAATACTAGGTTTGAGATAAATAAGTTTGTATCGTTGATAATTTTGCTTTTGGCACAAACATGACTTTTTGACGATGTGTAAAATCAGGTTCTTCACCGTCAATAGTTAACAAAACATAGCCGAGCTTCTCACCCATCACCTTAGCAGCGGCATAGTCCCAAGGTTGAATATATGAAAAGTAGGCCATCAATTGTCCTTCCATAACAGCTGCCATACTGATACCAGCACCGCCATAAACACGAACTCCCAAAGTTTGCTCAATCATATCATGAAGCCCATGATAATTATTAGCAAACATATTTGCATTGCATCCTACCAAGAAACGGTTCAATGGGCGATCTTGAAACGGTGGTAATTTTTGATCATTCATATAAACATCAAATTGTCCACCACCACAGTACAAGAAATCGTTCATCACATCATAAATCAAGCCAAACTGACCGACTCCATTTTCATAATAAGCAATCATAACAGCAAAATGTGTACCTTGCGCCACAAAATTGACAGTACCATCAATCGGGTCAAGAACCCAGACATTGCCATCTGTAATACTATGGTGGACACCATTTTCTTCTGCCAAAATATGGTCAGCTGGATAGACTTGCTTGATCTTAGCGATTAATAATTCCTGAGTTGCTTTGTCTAAATTCGTTACCAAATCATCAAAACGCGTTTTTTCTTCAATTTCGAGATCTTTAACCATATTAGACTTAATAAAGTCACCTGCTTCACGAATAATGTTTTTAGCAAATTGAAACTTATTTTCCAAGGGAAATGTATCCTTTCTCCTTTGCTTTAGCAGCTTTTACGGCTTGATAAGTCGAATAACCACTACTTTGTTGAAATTCGCGATCAATTTGTTTTTCTTGTGCTTTACTTTTTACAATTGTCTTAAAGGTTGCATAGCTATTTAATAAATCACTTACTGAAACTTTTGTTTCGTATGCGGCTTCAACTTGATTCAAAAAATGAAGCACTGATGCTATCTCTTCAGTGCTCCAAGACAAATCAAGTGGATAGCTGTAATTTTTCATACAATAATGTCCAAACTCATCGAAAACAAGTAATCTTTAATACAAGTAAAACCGATGAGTCATTCCTTTCTATCCTTCAATCTCTGCTTTAATTGTTGCCTCACGCAACTCTTGTTTGCGATAGTCGCGCGGTAAAAACGCACGAATTTCGTCTTCATTGAATCCAATTTGCATTCGTTTGTTGTCCAATATAATCGGACGACGAAGTAAACCAGGATTTTTTGCAATTAAATCAATTAAATCTGAAACAGATAACTCGTCAAGGTCAATATCCAATTTTTGGAAAACTTTTGAACGAGTTGAAATAATATCTTCTGTCCCATTTTCGGTGAACGCTAAAATATTCATCAATTCATCGCGACTAAGAGGGCTGGTAATGATGTTGTGTTCTTGAAATTTAACATCATGTTCATTAAGCCAAGCTCGCGCTTTTCGACAGCTCGTACAACTTGGTGACAAAAATAAAGTAATCATAAAACCACCTCTCTAATCTTCTTAACTTAATTATACAAAATTTTAAAAAAGTTTTCTATTTTTTCCCCAATTTTGGGCAAATTTTTTATCTGATTTTAGCTGTTCAACCAATTCTTCGGCTCCAGCGAACTTAATCATGCCTCGAATTTTATCTAACCAGATAATTTCGACCGTTTCGCCATAGATATCGTTTTCAAAATCAAAAATATTTGCTTCCAGTCGCAAATCTTGACCACCAAATGTCACATTTTTTCCGATACTTGTCATTGAGCGATAACGTTTTCCTGAAACGATAATGTCCGTCACGTAAACTCCCTCACCTGGAAGATAAACGCGATCTAAAACGGCAAGATTTGCTGTTGGAAATCCAATCGTGCGACCTCTAGCATCACCATGAACAACAATTCCTTTGGTTGAAAACTCATAACCTAATAGACGATTTACCTCAGAAACATTCCCTGATAGAATCTCTTGACGAATGCGTGAAGAGCTAATCTTTTCTCCGTTATCTTGAACTTCAGGAACTACAATAACATCGCCATCAAAAATTTCTGACAAATGAGCTGCATCTCTTCTATCGTGTCCAAACTTATAATCAAAACCAACGACAATAGTTCTTGCTCGCAAAGCTTTGATATAAGTGCTCAAAAATTCTTCTGACGGCACTTTTGAAAATGCTGATGTAAAATCAACTAAGTAAAGATCATCAACACCATACTCAGCAAATTTTTCGTAACGCTTTTCTGGTGCCGTTAAATTCAATAGTAATTCTGGTGTAAAACGAGCAAGAGCTAGACGTGGTGATTCATTAAAAGTCAAAACAGTTAAGTCTAGCTGATCGCGTTTTGCGATTGCTCTAGCTTGGTCAAACAGGGCTTTGTGCCCTTTATGCAGGCCATCAAAGTAGCCCAATACTAAAACACTGTCTCGAGTACGATCGATATCTCGAGCATCTTTTATATGTTGAATATTCATTTTTTCCATTCCATTATATAAACACTTTATTTGGTTTGTATAGGTCATCACGTGGAATTAGAATAGCAACAACTTTATCTTGATAGAAAGCAGCTAATTGTTCTTCAGTTCTATCTAAAGCAATTTTACGCCCAAATGAAATCTCTGTAACTTGATCTTCTGTCAAATCTACACGTGGCAAATCCATAACGCCATACTCGATTGGCAAAAGAAATGAAAAATCATCTTGCGCAACTTTTTCAGTGATTTCAGACAAAGTCAATGCATCTTCTAATTGGAGACCAGCTGAAGCTTGGCGCTCCAAATAAGACATATGACTAGCAAAACCAAGTGATTTTCCTAAATCAACTGATAAGGTTCTGATATATGTTCCTTTACTACAAGCAACTTCAAAGTCAAAATAACAACAATCATCTTTGAATTCTAACGGGCTTGTACGTTTAAAATCATAAATTGTTACCTGACGTTTGGGACGTTCAACGTCTTGTCCAGCACGAGCATACTCATATAAACGTTTTCCGTTGACCTTAACAGCTGAGTACATTGGTGGAATCTGAGTAATTTCACCAACAAAACCCGCCATAGCATGGTCAATGGTATCTTCTGTCAGCTCTGTTGAAACAGGAGTCTTCTCAACCACTTCACCACTAGCATCTTCAGTTGTTGTTGAAAAACCTAGGCAAATCTGCCCACGGTATACTTTTCCAGCTTCTGTCATATATTCAATCACACGTGTTGCTTTTCCGACAGCGATTGGCAAGACACCAACAACGTCAGGATCAAGCGTTCCACCATGACCAATTTTCTTTTCATGTAAAATTTTACGAAGCTTAAAGACTGCATCATGACTAGTCATTCCAGCTTCTTTTTTCAAATTAATAATTCCGTTAATCATAATTTCTATTATAACCGTTTTCAGTAAAAAAAGACAAGCTAAAACTTTGCATTGTTTTAACTTGTTTGAGTTTTTTTTAAATGTCGCGTTTGACATCACTGTCAATGTCTAAAAATTCTTGAATGTCTTGCACGTATTCTAAGACACCTTGGAATTCACCATTTTCATCACGAACGGCTGCATAGGTGATATGGATGAATTTCCCCATTTTTTCAGATTTAAACCACATGACAACTTTATCGCGTTCGCCAGAGCGAAGTAATTTGAAGACTTTTTTGACTTTATCTAACACTTTTGGTGGGTGGCAAAGTTCAACATTACGTCCAATTTGACTCGGTGTACGCTTAAACACCATTTTTTCTGGAACAGTGTTGTTATTAAAGTATTGGAAAATATCATCTTTGTTGACAAAGCTTATTTCCAAAGGTAGATGATTTAAAATCAAGTTTGCCTGCTCAACTGACAAATACCCGTTACCAAATGGCTGAGCAGTTGTACGATCAACAGCTGGCTTTTCTTTTTTAGGTGTAAAGCTGATGGTGAACTGACCTTCTGGCGTATCGATAACTTTCGTCAATTGATTATTATTCAATTCAGCACTAGTTTGACAAGAGTCATCAGAATTAACTGTTGCAGAAGCAGATTCTGGTTTCTCGCTTTCAAATGACTCACGTTTTGGTCGCCACTTAGTGGTTGGCTTAATGATAGCATAGCCGTAAGCATCACTTTCATCAGCAATAGCTAACCAATCATCTTGGGTAAGAGCTTCAAGAAGAATCATCAAGAGAATGGCTTCTTCTTTGAAAATCATTTCTTCAAATTCATGAGCAAAAGTTTCAAAGGCTTGTGACACTTCAGCAATTGATACTTCTGGCAACTTATCAACTGCTGCTTGCGCTTTTTTAAAGAGCTCACGAATATCATCATCAACACCCCACATGACACGTGGCGGAGCATCATGACCATGTTGTTCCATCAACGGGAAAAAGAGTTCTTCTTTACGCTTGTAATGGTTATCAAATTGCCCTAGCAGCCCCATTTGAAATTTCAAACCACGTAACAAATCATCACGAAAGTCTTCATTTTCAGGTTTCTCGTAGTTTTCGATAATACGGCGAATGCGCAACATAGCTGAGCGTAAAGCGAGATTTTCTTGTTTAAACACGTAAACAGGATGCCCTTCTTGTTCAGCATCTGGAACATCAACATCTGACACAGCTCCCTTAAAAAGGTTAGCGTGGACATTACACAAGCCCATCACATCCTCAAAAGTAATGCCTGTCTCATCTCCCATTAACTCATGCTCCATCATTGAAATCTCAAGCGCGGAAACACCTTTAAAGGTTTGATTGAAATCTTCCTGAACAGAGTCAGCATCCGCACCGTGATGCAAACGCAACAAAATATCTTTTAGTACTTCAATACGATTTTCAGTCATTGTTGCCTCCAATCACTTCATAACCGTTAAATTCAAGCACTTTTTGAATTTTATCAAGTGAGACATTAGCCAGTTTTGCTCCTGCTTTCAGAGAAGTCACTTTGCCAACGGTATTTAGCATAGTTACTTGCGCTAATGGTTTAAAACCTAAATCAACCAAAATAGCTTTAATCTCAGGGTGTTCTTTTACAACCTCAGCTACTGGTTTTGTTAAATCTATAATATTGTTCATTATAATAACCTCTTTTATTAGGGATAGGTTCATTATAGCACAAGAATTTTAAAACTGACTTCATCTGTCATAAAAGCTGACATCTTTTTAATCTTTCAGCGCTTCAAATTTTGCTCGCATTGTTGGATTTTTTCGGGTTAATTTTTTGACTGAAACGTCGTCAAGTTTATTATTAGCAAGGCGAAGTTGGTTTTCGCTTGTCGTCAAGAAACGTTTTACTTCTTCCATACGTCGGATTGATTTGTCAATTTCGTCAATGGCTTTTTTGAAGTTATTACTTGCTGAATTGTAGTTTTTCGCAAAAGCATTTTTAAAGGTTTCAAGGTCATCTTCAAAATGTGTAATATCGATGTTCTGTTCACGAACCAAGGCTAGTTCTTGCTTGTATTTAAGAGAATTAAGCGCAGCATTTCGCAAAATACCAATCAATTGGATGAATAATTGCGGACGAACCACGTACATTTTTTCATATTCATGGCTAACATCGACAATTCCGGTGTTGAAGTAGTCATTATCGGCTTCTAACATGGTAACTAGAACCGCATACTCACAATTTTTTTCACGTCGATCTTTATCTAATTCTTTGTAAAAATCTTTGTTTTTGTGTTTAGTTTTTGTCTCATCGGCTTCGTTTTTCATCTCAAACATGATAGATAGTATTTCAATACCATTTTCATCAGTTTCACGATAAATGAAGTCCCCTTTTGACCCACGGCTTGATACTTCGTTATCTTTACCGAAGGTTGCATTTGGAAAAGCATAGGCACGAACTTTATTAAATTCTGTTTCAGCATAAACTTCTAAGCTTTCGCCGATTGCCTTAGTTGATTGCTGAGCTTTGAAGTTTTTGTAGAATTCAACTTGTTCATTGGCAGCTTTCAATTGAGCTTCGTAGTCTCTTTTAACTGAAGCAAGTGATAATTCTGCTTCTTTTTCTTGGAGAGCTAATTTTGACTTAACATCATCACGTTCTTTTTCAACGCTAGCAACTGCTTCTACCAGACTTGTTTTATTTTCAAGTGATAGGCGCTCTAGTTGATTTTTAAGCTCAGCTACTTCTTTATCTTTTTCCGTTAAAGTTTTTGTTAGTTCCAAATCTTTAGCTGATTGGAAATTATCTAAACTAGATTTCAACTCAAGAATTTCTTGGTCTTTCTTGGCTAGTTGACGCTGATTTTCGAGCTCTAGACTTTGTTTTAACTGCTCTAATTGCGTGGTTAAATCTGCAATTTCTTTATCTTTAGCACTAGCTTGAACTTGCAAATCATTTTTTGATTTTTCTTCTAAAAGTGCCTTTTCTTTTTCTAAACGCTCATGAATTTCCTTGTCGAATTCGCTACTACGAACTTGGGCAAGCAACTGACTGTACTCTGTTTCATTAATGGTAAAGACTGTTCCACAATGGGGACACTTAATGTTATTCATAATTTCCTCGCTTGAATTTTATAATTACCCCTATTATAACAAAAAGAAGCCACAAGGACTTCTTTTATCATTTTAGAATAGATTCTTTGCAACATCATCACGAATATGTTGCCATTCTTGGTTTGCTCTAGTAATTTTTCGCTTGTAATCTTTCAAACCTTGTTCATATCGTTGAATGAGAAAAGCTTGTTTGAGTGGTTGAAGTTTTGGTATTTGAATACTAACAATTTTTTTCGTATTCAAATTCATTACATTTTTTCCGGTATTAGTTGTCTCAAGAAGTTCTTGACCTAACTCAGATTCTAAAAATAATTTGATATAAGTTCCTGATATATCAGCGGTCGGTCTTAACACGGTGATGTTAGCTGATGCAATAATTGCCCTATCTTGCTCATGAAAAACAGCGACTTTTTTTACTGTTCCTTTTGAGGCAATTAAAACATCTCCATCTTCTAAAAGGTAACGTGAGATACTGTCTTGTTCAGCATCAATCTTTTTCAAATGGTCGTAATCAATACCAGTCTCAGTCATATCACTTAAGTTAACAACCGATACATTTCCTGTATCTCCTAATTTTGAAACGGCCTTTCCTTTAAAATGCTCTGTTACGTCACTTAAAGAAACTTTGGCAATCGGATTTGCTTCATATTTCTCAATCAATTCACTCATAGCTATCTCTCCTTACATGTTAGTATTATAATACTAATCTGAACATTAAACAAGTTAAAAGAGCAGTATGACTACTGCTCCCCTACTATTTATTCGAAATTTATCAAGAAATCAATCGACTGATTTCAAAGCTTCTAGCATATCAACTGTCTTGAGGATATGATTAACAAGCCAACCTAACAAGAATAGTATGCCAATAACAACGATGATTGGAATGATGTAAATTGATAAACCAACTTCGGTCCCAAACTTAATTGAATCTGAACCAATCATACTCATAATCAGTTGATGTAAGTATTTTCCACCAATCAATCCTACTACAATACCAATTAATGATAAACTAATGGTTTCACGATAAATGTACATGGTCACTTCATTATCATAAAATCCAAGAACCTTAATCGTTGATAATTCTCGAATACGTTCAGCCACATTAATATTAGTCAAATTATAGAGAATAACTACAGCAAGTAAAATGGATATGATGATTAGAATCGTCATTGCGCCATTAAGAGAGACAACGACTGAGTTAACATTCTTAATCAGTGAAGCATTTTGGCTAACAGCTGATACACTATCCATGGCTAATAATCTTGTAGACATATCTTCAATATTCTTACTAGAGTGATTTTTAAGCGTGACAAGGTAAGCATTATCTTTAACCCCTTCATCAAAGAGCTTTTCATAAGCTTTTTGTGACATAAAGAGATAGTGACCAACATTCATTTCAGCAATTGCAGAAACTTTAAGAGAATGCCTATTCCCATTTTGATCTTTAAAATCAAATGAATCACCAGCTTTTACGTGATATAAGTCAGCTAATTTTTCTGATAGGACAACACCATCATCTGTTAAGGTCAAGTCTTGTGCTGTTTTAGCATCTTTCAAATGAATAAAGTCACCAAAACTTTTACCTTGACTAACCAAAATTGAAATGTCTTGTTTATCAGTCAATCCAGAGATACTTTCTGTGACGTGTGATAAATATATGCTTTGGTATTTGGATACTTTTTTAGAATCTAAAACAGACATCAAGTCTTTTTGACTGCCACTATCGTCATTGGTTACCACAATCATGTCATATGGCATTAAACGAGAAAATTGATTATCAATAATTTTTCCTAATGACGATTGAATACCTAGTCCAGCAAATAAAAGGGCAACCGAACCGGCAACGCCAAATATGGTCATCAGCATACGTTGTTTGTATCGAAAAATATTTCGAGCAGTGACTTTATGTGTAAATGACAAACGACGCCAGATAAAACCGATACGCTCTAAGAAAATTTTTGAACCTTTAACTGGTGGTTTTGGCAACAAAAGCTGAGAAGGTTTCTCACTAAGCTCTTTTCTAGCAATAATAAAGGCCGGTAAAACGGCACTAACAAGAGCGAATACAATTGCAATCACCGTATACGACCAATAGAAATAATAAGTCGTACTTCCTAAAGTCGTATCACCTGTAACAATCTCAGCAATGACGCGTGACAAAATGTAATGCCCCGCAAAAATTCCCAAAATGGTTCCTGTCATGCTAGCAACAAAACCATAGATAACAAATTTCATAATAACATCACTATTGCTGTAACCAAGAGCTTTTAACACTCCTGAATTAGTGCGTTCTTCATCAACAAATCGTGTCATTGTTGTGAAAGTCACCAAAGCTGCGACCACATACAACACAACTGGAAAGACATTACCGATGCTACCAATACTTGAGGTACTAGAAGCATAAGTCTGGTAACCTCCTCCACCAGGGAAACTTGAGCGAGTATACGTTGTATAAGTCGGCTCTTTCATAGCATCAAGCTTCATTTTAGCGTCATCAAGTTGCTTTTCACTCTCAGCAATTTGAGCTTGGGCTTGATTGATTGATTCTTGTGCTGCTAATTGTTGCTCATTTGGTAATTGAGTGAGTAAGGCTTTTTGCGCTTCCAGTTGAGATTTAGCTGCATCGACCTTTGCTTGATTAGCATCAAGTGAAGTTTGCGTTTCTGATCTTAATTGTGCTAAACGCTGACTAGGATTATCAGAAAGCAAATCCTCTAGCGCACTTTCTTTTTTAGCTAATTTTTTCTTATAAGTCTCTGAAAACGGATTTAGATTTTTTAAATCATCATAACGAATTCTAGCAATCGTGTAAAAATCACTGTCAAAGGCTGATTCTGGAACGGCGGCATAGTATTTCAATACTCCGTTTCCAGCACTTGATGTTCCAAGGCTAGATTTTGAAAGAATCTCTGATGAATTGACAAAGCCAACAATTTTGAATGTCGTTTTTTTCAAAATACCTTGTTCGTCAGACTGCGTAAAGGTGATATTATCACCAAGGTGGTATTTCTTTTGCATGGTTGAAGCTAAGGCAATCTCATCAGTGGTTTTGGGATAGGCACCTGAAACTAACTCATATTTTGAAATGCGTTTGCTGTTTGAAAACACACGAATAGCATCATCGGTATTTTTAATTGTTACGTCTGTTAAATAACCATAGTCAACTGTACTATTTTTAATCCTAGTCAGTTCTTTTTGGTCATCATCACTAAAACCATAGCTTGCAATGACTGACAGGTCCGTGGTATTGTGTTTTTTCAGATAAACACTTGCTGTTCTTTGCATGTCAGGACCAGTTACTTTTAAGGCGACAAATGCAAAAGCCCCAAGCATCATCAAAAGCATAATGGATAAAAAACGACCTTTTGAACTTCCGATTGATTTTCTGATATCTTTCCAATAAGTCTTTTTTGACATACCCATCACCTCAATATTCTAGTGTTTCAATATCTTGAGGATGCTCATTAACTTCGATACTGCTTACCGTAGCATCGTGCATATGAATCACTCGGTCAGCAATTGGAGCAAGAGCTGAGTTGTGTGTAACAATAATCACAGTTGAGCCTTTATGACGTGACATATCTTGCAAAATTTTTAGAACTTGTTTTCCGGTTTGATAATCAAGGGCACCTGTCGGTTCATCGCAGAGCAATAATTTTGGATTTTTTGCCACCGCACGCGCAATTGACACACGCTGCTGTTCACCACCAGATAGCTGTGCTGGGAAGTTATTAAGACGTTTTCCAAGTCCCACATCAATCAAAGTCTGCTCGGCATCTCTTGCATCGCTAACAATTTCTGATGCTAACTCCACATTTTCTTTGGCGGTCAAATTAGGTACCAAATTGTAAAATTGAAAGACAAAACCGACGTCGTTACGACGATAAGTTGTCAATTCTTTAGCGTTGTATTTAGCGATATCAACCCCGTCAATCAAAACTTGCCCTTCATCGTTCGTGTCCATACCACCGAGAATATTTAAGACAGTTGATTTTCCAGCTCCCGATGCCCCTAAAATAATGACCAATTCTCCTTTTTCAATGGCAAAATTAATATCATTATTAGCCACAATTTCAGTTTCACCTGCTTGATAACGTTTATAAGAATGCTTCATTTCAATATATGACATGAGATTCACCTCTTTATTTTTTCTTAATTAGACAACTTGTTGATTTAATTTGGACTATATTATATAATTTGATAAATTATTAAACAAGGACAAAAATAGACAATCTGTTCATTTTAGACCAAGACTAAGAAAGGAGCTGATTTTTTATGGCCAAGCGACAAACAGAAACCAAGAACTATCTTAAGCAAGCTTTAGCTAAACTTTTGTTGGAAAAACGATTTGAGGAGATTAGTGTCTCAGATTTAACCAAAACTGCTGGCATTAATCGTGGAACATTCTACCTTCACTATGTTGATAAATGTGACATGATGGACCAACTAAAAAGCGAAACGCTTGATGAGTTATTAGCTATTCTAAATGACGACTCTCTTTTTTCTGATAGTCGGACTGTTATCATCCAGTGTCTGGACTACATCCGCAAGAATTTTGAGTTTGTTTATGCCATTTCAAAATCATCTTCTTCCGATTTTTCTAAAACTATCAAAGATTTTATTTACAGCTTTCTTTTGACTATCCCTGATTTCAAAGATATTCTCGTGAGCTATTATGAAATTCCTTATCAATATGCGCTTGAAGTTTATTTATCTTCCATTGAGAGTATTATCTCTCTTTGGGTAAGTAATGGTGGAATTGAAAGTTCTGAAGAAGTCACCGATATAATCCTTAAAGTTGCTTCGCTTGATAAAATGGTATGACAATACTAAGAAAATCTCACTTTAGTTTAAGTGAGATTTTTTAACTATAGTGAGTTTACGGCAGCAAGAGCCGCTTGATAATCTGGATCTGAGTTAACATTTTCCAAGTATTCAGCATAAACCAATTGATTATCCGTATTTAAAACAAGCACAGCACGAGCTAGAAGATGCCATTCTGCCATTAAAAGACCATAAGTCTTCCCAAATTCATTGTCATAGTAATCAGACAACATAACCGCTTGATCAAGACCTTCAACACCACACCAGCGTGCTTGAGCAAATGGCAAGTCTGCTGAAATCGTAATTACCACGGTATCAGACATAGCTGAAAGTTCTTTATTAAACGTACGTGTCTGTGTTGAACAAATCCCTGTATCAATTGATGGCACAACGCTAATTACTTTTTTCTTTCCAGCAAAATCAGACAAGCTTTTAATACTTAAATCAGATGCTCGCAATGAAAAATCTGGTGCTATTTCACCAATTTTTAGTTGTTTACCAATTAAAGTTACGGAATTTCCAAGAAAAGTTGTCATCGTTTATTCCTTCCATTTATGAGAGTTTTTTTGTTATTTGCAAGAAAAGAAAGCCTTTTACTCTCCTTTCATTTTACCGAAAAATCTCTTTTTAAACGAAGAATATGCTTGAAAGTTAAAGATACTTGCTTGCCTCTCTAACTGAAAGTGGTGATAAGTGCTCTTTGTTTGTCATGATAAACTGTCTAACCCAAGCAGCGTTAGTTTTTGACAAATCACGTAAAGCCCAACCTATGGCTTTATTGATAAAAAATTCCTTTGAACCTAGATTTCTCAGAAGAATCTCTTGGAGTAAATCAATCTTAGTCTGATCTTTTCTACCAAGCTGGTGAAGAATGGCTAGTCTACATAGCCAGATATTATCATCATGTGCCCACGCTTTCATCACCTTATCAACTCTCTCATCCGTTAATCCAATGCGACCAATAACAACGGCTAGTATGTCAATACTATCCCACCACTGTTTGCTTCTTGCAAAATATTCAAGCTTTTCAATATCATCATAAGTCAGAAATCTTTGCATCGTACGCAAGTAATCAAGAACCAAATACTGACACTCACGGTGGTCATCTTGCCAGACCTGCTTTAAAAAAGCCCAATCAAGCTTTTCTGATTTTTTCTCATTGGCTAAAAATGATTTGTAAAGTGCTCGGCGTTTTGGTGTTTGAATACCATAAAAAGAAAATCGATTTTTCATGTAGGCAGACATAACTTGCGCTTTTGCCGAATCAGCGTTTTCTTCAAATAATCGAGTCATTTCTTCAAGCTTTGACAACTTTCTTCCTCCTTGGAGTAACTAAGCTATTTTTCACTTTCATTCTATCAAAAAGCAGTCTGTTTGGCATACAGACTGCTTGCTTTTACCCTATGAACATCAATACGATTGTTTGATTAGATTTTTTCCAAAGCTAGACGCAAATCTTCAATCAAGTCATCAGCATTTTCAAGACCAACAGATACACGAATTTGATTTCGAGTCACTCCACAAGCTTTCAAATCTTCTTCAGAAAGTTGTTGGTGAGTTGTTGTCGCTGGGTGAACAACAAGAGATTTGGCATCCGCAACGTTTGCTAAATCAGAGAAGATTTCAAGGTTATCGATAAATTTATGCGCTTCTTCTTGCCCTCCCTTGATGTGGAAAGTAAAGATTGAACCAGCACCTTTAGGGAAATATTTTTGAGCCAAGTCATAATATGGACTTGATGGCAAGCTTGGGTAGTTGACCTTTTCAACTTTTGGATGGTTTGCCAAAAAGTCGACAATTTTCTTAGTGTTTTCAATATGGCGGTCAATACGAAGTGACAATGTTTCAAGACCTTGCAAAAGTAAGAAAGCACTAAATGGTGACAAAGCTGCACCTGTGTCACGCAATAATTGCACACGAAGGGCTGTGATAAAAGCTGCAGCTCCGATATCTCGAGTGTAGCTGATATTGTGATATGATGGGTCTTCATCTACAAATTGTGGGAATTTACCAGATGCTTCCCAATCGAAGTTTCCTGAATCCACAACTACACCTGCAATAGTTGTTCCGTGTCCACCGATAAATTTTGTCGCTGAATGAACGGCAATATCAACACCATGTGAGAAAACATTGATTAGATATGGTGTACCAAAAGTATTATCAGTTACCAATGGAATCTTGTGAGCATGCGCAATATCAGCAATTTTTTCGATATCAGGAATATTGATAACAGGATTTCCAAGCGTTTCAATCAAAACAAGTTTTGTATTATCCTTGATAGCTGCTTCAACTTCTTCAAGATTTGCCACATCAACAAATGTTGTTGTCACGCCATAACGCGGAAGAGTTTCTTTGAGTAAGTTAAATGTTCCACCGTAAAGAGTTGTCGCTGCCACCACATGGTCGCCAGCGTGAGCAAGCCCAAGAACAGCATAAGTAATTGCTGCCATACCAGATGATGTTGCGACTGCTCCAACCCCATTTTCAAGGGCAGCAATACGATTTTCAAAAACTTCTACCGTTGGATTCCCGATACGTGAATAGATATTTCCTGGTTTTTTCAAACCAAATAAATCTTCACCTTCTTGAGCATTATCAAAAACATATGATGTTGTTTGGTAAATTGGAACAGCACGAGATTTTGTTGTTGGGTCAACTTCTTGACCAGCATGCAATTGTAAAGTTTCAAAGTTATATTTTCGTGACATGGCATGTACTCCAATCATTAAATTTTCTGAATGTACATACAATTTTACACTCTTTTAAAAATATTGACTAATACTTATTAAAAAAGACTAGGTATAGTTTCAAACTATACCCTAGTCAAATGCTCTGGCAAATCGCTGAGTATCAAGTTCAACTTCTTTGGACTGAGCGATAGCTGAAATCACAGCAACACCATCAGCTCCAGATTGCCGAATAGCAGCTACATCACCAAACGTAATACCACCAATTGCCACAATCGGAATGTCTTTATCCAATTCACGCATTTCTCTCAAACCATTTAATCCGATTACTTGGCCAGCATCAGATTTTGAAGAAGTTGGAAAAATAGGCCCTACACCAATGTAATCAACAACATCAATAGCTGATAAATGATATTCTTTAGCATTTCCAACCGATAGACCAATCAACTTATCTGGAAACAACTTTCTAGCCTCACGAACTGGCATATCATCTTGACCTAGATGAACACCATCAACACCAATTTCTAATGCCAAATCAATATCATCATTGATGAAAAATAAAACGTGGTACTTACGACAAAGTTCTTTAACTTTTAAAGCAAGATCTTTTTTTTCTCGCCCAGAAAGTGCCCCTTGACCTTTTTCGCGAAACTGAAAGCAAGTTACTCCCGACTTAAAAGCTGCTTCTAAGATATCCAAAAATTTCCCTTTGGGGCAATTTGGCGTGCCACAAATAAAATAGACCTGTAATTGTTCTTTATTCACAATACACCTCAACTCTCTTCAACCGCTCAACATCTTGATTTGTGATTTTGCAAAGAGCATCTAAAAAAGCTATCTGAAAACTTCCAGGTAAACCATTGCCTGATGCAGCTTCTGCTAGCTCACCTGCAATATTATAGACTGAGACTGCTTCTTCTAAGCAAGCAAGTAAGTCACCTTCTTTAGCCAGTCCGATAAATGCTGCTAGTACAGCTCCAAGTAAGCAGCCTGTTCCAGTAACAAGAGGCATTAAGGAGCTACCATTTTTAAGGAGTTTAACGTGACCATTGACTGCAATGGCATCTGTTTTTCCTGTGATGACAACAGGAATTTCAAGTTTTTGATTGGCTAACCAAGCGAGGTGTCCAATATCATCAACATCAGCAGAATCAACGCCTTTACTTTTGACATTTTGTCCAATCAAAGCAGCAATTTCCCCAGCATTTCCGCGTAAAAGTGAAATCTTGTGATGGTTTAGTAAATCAGACGCAACTTTCTTACGATAAGGGCCAGCACCAGCAGCAACTGGATCTAAAACAGTTGGCACCGAATGCTTATCAGCAATATTCAAGGCATCTTTATAAAGTTGCCAACTTCCTTCTTGCAAAGTACCAATATTAACCAAAAGACCACTAGCGTTTGGCAAAAAATCTTCCAAATCTGGCTGATATTCACTCATGGCTGGAGAGGCACCAAGAGCCAACAGACCATTTGCTGAGAAATTCTTGACGACATTATTTGTCAAACAAATGGTCAAAGGATTATTCTCTCGTAAGTCATCTAAATAAGTCATTTAATCTCCTTTGTATGTGACGTGATTAACTGGACCATTTCCATGACCAAGTTCTGGAGCAGTTCTGATAGCTTCGGTGATAAAACGCTTAGCTGTTCCAACTGCTTCTTGAACAGAACGACCTTTGGCTAATTCTGCCGTGATGACTGCTGCATAGGTACAACCTGTTCCGTGTGTATGTTTGGTCGCAATGCGTTCAGAGGTAAATGTCTGCACTTGACCATTTTCTAAAAAGAGAAAGTCTTTAGCTTCATTTTGTAAATGGCCACCCTTGATGACAACATTTTTAACGCCGTATTTAGCTTGAATAGACTTTCCAGCTTTGAAAATGGCATCTTCGTCTTTTAATTCTTGTCCAAAAAGTACTTCAGCTTCTGGTAAGTTTGGTGTGATAATGGTTGCCAAAGGAAGCAATTTTTCTTTAAGAGCCTCTACTGCTTCTTGGCTAATCAAACGATCGCCACTTGTTGCTACCATGACAGGATCAAGGACGTAAGGACATGATATAGTATTCAAATACTGACTCACGCGTTCAATGGTTTCAACTTCCGCCAGCATCCCTGTCTTAATCGCATCTGGCTTAATATCAGAAAAGACACTTTTTAGCTGCTCATCAAGAATCATTTGATCAAGGTTACAAATAGCTTGAACACCTTGGGTATTTTGTGCAACTACACTGGTAACAACCGCCATACCATAAACCCCACGCGCTTGAAAGCTCTTTAAATCAGCCATGATACCCGCCCCACCACTTGGATCAGTTCCAGCAATTGTTAGAGCTACTTGTAATTTAGACATTTCTTACCTCCTCTGGCCACTCTTCCTGATCAATTGCCATTTGGAAAAAATTGCGTTCATGCTGACAACTTTCCAAAAAGACACGAATCATTTCTTTTCTTTTTTCTTCTGGTAGTTGACTACTAAATCGCTTTAGTAGGTCAAAATACGTCGGTAAACAAGCTGTTGCTTCGTCAGCTGCGTAAAACTCAAACCATGCTTTAAATGGATTATCACTTGCAACCTTACCAGTCTCAAGTGCTTTTTTAGCAACCTGCTGATAAATCCACGGGCATGGAAGCATAGCTGCCAAGATGTAAGCTGGATTATCTTGACTTAGCTGATAGTACATGTGCTTAATGTAATGGTCAGAACTTGGATACCAAGCCTTATCAGCAATAATATCATGATAATCTCTTCCAGCTGCTTTAGCTAAAATATGGTGAGCTCCAACCTCATGATTAAAAATAAAGTCAATCTGTCCTAAAAAGAAGTCTTTGCTTGCTTTATCGGAAATTTTGGCAAATAGCTGAGCATAAATATCAGCGAATTTTTCCAAATAAATAGCATCCGCTTTTAAGTAATGGCAAATTGCCTCATCAGACAAATTGCCCGCCATCATTTGCTTGATAAAATCATCTGCTAAAATCTTATCGATAAAGATTTGACTACGTTCTTTCATTTCATTAATCATTCATTTCTTCCTTTACTATTGTTGTGAATTCCTTTAAGTGACGAATGGTGCGAAATGCCTGCTCTTGATTGTCTTGCGGGTTTTCAGTATTTGACAGATAGACACCTTGAATGCCAAATTTTTGAGCTGTTTTTAAATGGCGCGTGCTATCTTCCAGATAAAAAATCGTCTTGTCAAATAAGGCTTCAGTTTCAAGTACCGCTTGATAAAAATCTTCTGTTTTATCAGGAAATCCTAGCGCAATACAAGAATAAATACCAGAAAAGTATTGCAATACTCCTGCCGATTCTAAACCGATTTTGGCTAAATCATCATAATTTGATGTGACTGCATAAATCAAAAAATCTTCTTCAGCTAAATCGGCTAAGGTCTCTACAGCTTGCGGCATGAGTGAAACCTTTTGATAAGCCTCTTCAAGTAACTGCTGAGTTTTCTTTTCTGGATAAGTCAAGTTTTCTTTGGCAAATAAAGCTGATAAATAAGCTTGCGACTCAATCATATTTAAACGCCAGAGGTGTTTTTTTATCGTTTGAGTATAGGAAATATTGGCTAAAGCCAAGACTTTCTCAATCACCTCATCCCACAAACCATAAGAATCAAAAATAACCCCGTCTAAATCAAGAAAAATAACACTTTTACTTTTGGGCAACAAGGGCAACATAGCCTCCTTTGTCATACCCCTCAATCGGTTCCTCCACAAAATCATTAGTATAGATAGGCTGAGCTGTAAGGGTTTGGAAATATCGAATATTTGTCATGCCAAGTTCATCTCTTAAAATCGCTTCTTTTTCAAGAGGAGAATGGAAAACAGCAGAGCGGACTAACTCGATTGGATAAGGAAAAGTTGGGGCAATTTTATGAAAAATTTCTTTATTATAACCACCAACATGAGCAGCAAATTTATACAAAATACCATAAGCACTCTCCACTGGAACATCCAACAAAATCAAATGACCTCCCTTTTTCAAAGCGCGATGGCAATTCTGGTAAGCTGACGATAAATCCTTGATATAACTCGAACAACCGTTTAAATAAATCACATCATAGGCTTCTTTTGACAATGACGTTGTCTCTGCATCCCCAATCTTGACTGTCATGCCACGTTTTCTAGCAATTGTCGCCATATCATTTGACGGCTCAACACCGTATTTAACCTGAATGTCGAATTGTCTATGCAAAGCTGATTCAAAAAGACCACTGCCGCATCCAATTGATAGAATGGTTTCTTTTTCAATATCATGTAAAGCTCGGTGCAACAGTTTTAATTCACTGGCAAAGACATTACTATTTGTCATAAACCATTGGTCATACGCGTCTGCGTAACCGTCAAACATTTTTGCATCTGTCATTGTAATCCATCCTCCTTGAGACTTTCTAAGGCATATAATTTTTTCAAATTCATGAAATGTGTTGAATACTTCAAGCCACGAAGCACAGCCATTGCCAAAAAGCCTCCAATCAAAGTCGCCAAAACAAATCGTGGGGTAAAAAAGACCAAAGATTCTGCCTGACTTGCTTTTGCAAGTAACTCGTCATCCCCATGAGCTGACATGGTCCAAAACCAAACCATAACTGGTGCAGAAAGTAGCGAACCAATAATCCCTGTTCCAAGAAGCTCTCCAAACCATGCCATGACAGGCTTTTTCGTTAAACGGTAAAAATAAGTGGCTAAAAAAGCTCCTGGGACAGATCCAATAATAGCTAATGGAGCTACACTAGCCACACCAGCTTGAGTTAAAATCCGCATAATAGCAACAATTAATGCCATAGCTACAGCATAAATAGGCGTCATGAAAGTTGCCGCAATGATATTCATCACACTGGACATAAATGCCATGCCTTCAATCCGAAACAGAGGTGTTAGCAAAAAATCCAAAGCAATCATGATAGCCAGAACAGTTAAACGATGTACACGATTATTCGCCATAAAAATTCCTTTCCTGACACTAACATGCACCAAAAGCTCACAGAAATAAAAAAACGCCATTTGAAAAATCTCAAATGGAGTTTATCTATTTAAAAACTGCGAAACAGCTCTTTTGACTTTACAAAAGAACTATCTTATATCGATTTTTGCACAACAAAAAAACAGCTTTTTGTTGCTTACACATTTCCCTTCGTCAGTTCTAACTGCATCAGGTTCAATGGGTATAATCTCAGCTTTTACGCACCCCAAATGTCTTATTAAATTTACAGAATAACTATAGCACATTCAAGTTGAAAGCGCAATAATTTTCAGAAAAATGACACAATTTTTGCGGTGAATTGATAAAAAAGAGGTATAATTTGTACAAAAGAATTTTTAATAAACTGGAGTAATAAATGAAATATTTAGGACAAGCCTTCAAAGAATTAAGAGAAGCAAGACATATTTCGCTAGCAAATGCTACTGGTGGACACTTCTCCCCTTCAATGCTCTCAAAATTTGAAAGTGGAAAAAATGACCTTTCTGCTCAAAAATTATTGATAGCTCTTGAAAACGCACATATTGAAATTAATGAATTTCTTTATCTAACTAGAGGATTTTTGAAAAGTGATTTAGTAGAATTACAAGAAAAAATCTATTCTTTAGAAGAAAAGCTTGATCAAGCTGGTTTACAGAAATTATATGAAAGTGAGCAAAATAAGCAGAATAATAGAGATACAAAGATGCTTTACACCATAATCATAAAAGCACACATGAAAGCCTTTGATGAAACAACAGAACTAACATCTGAAGAAGAAGCGTTCCTTTATAATTACCTTTTTAATACTGAAATCTGGGGAAACCATGAACTATCTCTATTTTCGATTTGTTCTACTCTGTTATCTCCTGAACTATTTACAATGTATGCTAGAGAGTGTCTCCGAAAAACTGATTTTTTAGGGGAACTAGGCGAAAACCGAAAAATTATTCATACAATGTTACTAAATGGTTTTATGCTTTGCATCGATGAAAATGATTTTATTAATGCTAATTATTTTAATAAACAAATCCAAAATCATTTTTACAAAGAAAGCGAAGCTTATTACCGTACGATTTATTTATGGGCAAAGGGCTTGTTTAATTATAAACAAGGACATAAACAAGATGGATTGAAACAAATGAATGATGCAATCCAAATTTTAAAGACTTTAGATTGCCAATCAGCTGCTGATTATTACTCTTCTGGAATGCAAAAAGTAATCAGCGAAAACTTAAATTGATTATAATATTGAATATATTCAAGAGCTTATATC
>NZ_SJWW01000016.1:0-49923 GCF_004352745.1 Streptococcus sp. KCJ4932
CTGTCACTGACAGATTTATCGTTTTTGACAGGTTACTTCCGTAACCCGCACGTTTGGTTCGTATTGTTCAGTTTTCAAAGGTCTTTGTCTCATCAGAGACAACTTCTATATTCTATCAAATTTGAAATCCTTTGTCAACATCTTTTTTCAAGAAATTTTCAAGATCTTTTCAAATTTGTTACCGCTGTCCTCTCGGACAACAGCTATATTAGTTTATCATTTCTAGCAAGCTTTGTCAAGAAGTTTTTTGAACTTTTTTTCAAAGCCTTTTGAAATGTTTGCTGCCTCAAACAACAGCTTATTTAGTATACTAAACTTCATCTATACTGTCAACATGTTTTTTAAGATTTTTTGATATTTTTTTGTAACAATGTCACAAAATCTGTCATATAAGCTGAGTTTATGAGCTTCACCACTATAACTAAGCCGTTTTTATATTTTTTTCTGATAACAACAGTTTAGTTAGTCGACAATTTTTTTAATAAAAAAATCGATGCTCGCTAGAATTTCCTTCCCAGTTAAAACGATGACACTTCGATTATTCTCCATAAAATACCAAATAAGGTCTCTACAGGCTTCTCACTTGGATTTTTACTTCCCCACAGCGAAATTCATCCAAACCTCCCTCAGAGCGTCTCAGGAGCTTTTTAAGCGCCATTTGATACATCCTTGATAAAAATCCTATCTTTCCCGTATAAAGAGGCCATTTTTAGGTATAAACTAGCTATTATAAAGTCTATGCAAAAGATTCTTGTTTCGATTGCATTGAATTATTGCTGAGTAATATATGGTATTGGGTACTATTATCCATGAATTGAAGCTAGTTTCAGTTTTTAAATAGAAAAACGCCTGCTTACGAAGTGTTTCTAATCTAGAGACATTTCGTAAACAAGCGTTACTCAATCACCAATATGATGAGTGTTCCCGCTAGGGAAAAATCCCCAGCGGTAGACCAGAGCTAGACTAAGAACCAAAAGGTTCCATCATCATAACACTCAACAAAATTGATAAAAATTATACTAATTCAATGATTGCCATTGGAGCAGCATCACCACGGCGAGGTTCAGTTTTAAGAATACGAGTGTATCCACCGTTGCGTTCTGCATAGCGAGGTGCGATTTCATCGAAAAGTTTTTGAAGAGCTGTTTGTGAAGAGTATTTTTCAGTAGCTTCATCAAAGTTTTCAGATGCAATTTCATTACGTACGAAAGCAGCAGCTTGACGACGTGCATGAAGGTCACCACGTTTACCTAAAGTAATCATTTTTTCAACTGTTTTACGGATTTCTTTAGCACGAGCTTCAGTTGTTACAATAGATTCGTTAATCAAAAGATCTGTTGTCAAATCACGAAGCATTGCTTTACGTTGTGAGCTAGTGCGTCCTAGTTTACGGTAAGCCATTTTATCCTCCTATATTATTTATCGTTTTTGAGTCCGAGTCCAAGATCAGCAAGTTTAACTTTGACTTCTTCAAGGCTCTTACGACCAAGGTTACGGACTTTCATCATTTCAGGCTCAGTTTTTTCTGTCAAATCAAATACAGTGTTGATACCTGCACGTTTAAGACAGTTATATGAGCGGACTGACAAATCAAGTTCTTCGATAGTACGGTCAAGCACTTTTTCATCGTTAACTTTTTCAGTTTCTTTCATTACGTCAGTGTTTTTAGCCACTTCTGTAAGGTCAGTAAACAGATTCAAGTGTTCAATCAAAACGCGTGCTGATAGACCTAAAGCATCTTCAGGAATGATTGTGCCGTTTGTCATGATTTCGATTGTTAATTTATCAAAGCCGTCATTGCTACCTACACGAGCAGGTTCAACTTGATAATTAACTTTTTTCACTGGTGTGTAGATAGAGTCTACAGCCAATGTTCCCACTGGAGCATCTTCTTTTTTATTACCTTCGGCTGGAACGTAACCACGTTTTTTAGCAACAGTCATTGTTGCTTTCAAACTGTGTCCTTCAGCGATTGTAAAGAGATAGTGGTCTGGGTTGACGATTTCAACATCACTATCAGTCAAGATATCCCCTGCAGTAACTTCTGCTGGACCTTCAACATCAAGTTCGATAATTTTTTCATCATCAACATAAGATTTTACTGCAAGTCCTTTAATGTTAAGGATGATTTGCATAACATCTTCGCGTACACCTGGAATAGTGTCAAATTCGTGGAGTACTCCATCAATTTTAATTGATGTTACTGCCGCACCTGGGAGTGAAGACAAGAGTACACGACGAAGAGAATTACCTAGAGTTGTACCGTATCCACGTTCAAGTGGTTCGATAACAAATCTGCCGTAATCTTTATTTTCATCAATTTTTGTTATTATTGGTTTTTCAAACTCAATCATTTATTATACTCCCTCGAAACGAATCTTGTGTACTATTAACAATTATGATTACACACGACGACGTTTTGGAGGACGAGCACCATTGTGTGGCACAGGAGTAACGTCACGGATTGAAGTCACTTCAAGACCAGCAGCAGCAAGAGCACGAATAGCAGACTCACGACCTGAACCAGGACCTTTTACAGTAACTTCAACAGTTTTAAGACCATGTTCTTGTGCAGATTTAGCAGCAGCTTCAGCAGCCATTTGTGCAGCGAATGGAGTAGATTTACGAGAACCTTTGAATCCAAGAGCACCAGCTGATGACCAAGCAATTGCATTACCATGCACATCTGTAATCATAACAATAGTGTTATTGAATGTAGCGTGAATATGAGCAACACCAGATTCGATGTTCTTTTTCACACGACGTTTACGTGTTGGTTTAGCCAATTTTTTTACCTCCTATTTTATTTTTTCTTACCTGCAATCGCAACAGCTTTACCTTTACGAGTGCGAGCGTTATTTTTAGTGTTTTGACCACGGACAGGAAGTCCACGACGGTGACGGATACCACGGTATGAACCAATTTCCATCAAGCGTTTGATGTTCATGTTCACTTCACGACGAAGGTCACCTTCAACTTTAATTGCATCAACTTCACGACGGATAGCATCTTCTTGGTCTGATGTTAAATCTTTAACACGGATGTCTTCAGAAATACCAGCAGCTGCTAAGATTTTCTTAGAAGTTGCAAGACCGATACCATATACATAAGTAAGTGAAATTACTACACGTTTTTCATTTGGAATATCAACTCCAGCAATACGAGCCATTTTTTCTCCTTTCTATATTATCCTTGACGTTGTTTGTGTTTTGGATTTGATGGACAAATTACCATAACACGACCGTTACGACGAATAACTTTACAGTATTCGCAAATTGGTTTGACTGATGGTCTTACCTTCATTTTTTAATCCCTCCAATTATTTCGATTATTTAAAGCGGTATGTGATACGTCCACGTGTTAAATCGTAAGGACTCATTTCAACAGTAACACGGTCACCTACCAAAATACGAATGTAGTTTTTACGGATTTTTCCTGATACAGTTGCCAAGATTTGGTGTCCATTTTCTAATTCAACAGTAAACATAGCGTTAGGCATCGTCTCAACAACTTTACCTTCAATTTCAATCACATCTTCTTTTGCCACGCAAAAGTACCCCCCTAAATTTCGATTTGATGTCCTCTGAGCACAGAGGTAACAATTATAAGCCAGACTAGCCTATTATATCACGACTCTTCTACTTGTGCAAGTAGAAACTCTTAAATTATTTTAATGATGAGATTGCTTTTTCAATATCAGCAAATACATCATTGATGTCTTGGTTACCTTGGATATCGAAAACAATACCAGCTTTACGATAGTGTTCGATGATTGGTGCACCTTGAGCGATGTTAACATCAAGACGACGTTTTACAGTTTCTGGTTTGTCATCTTCACGTTGGTAGAAGTCGTGTCCACCACATGCATCACAAGTTCCTTCAACTTTTGTTGGATTGAATACTTTGTGATATGTAGCTCCACAAGAACGACAAATGAAACGTCCTGATAAACGTTCAATCAAGCTGTCTGGATTAACGTCAATATTAATAACACCGTCCAATTTAAGATCCAAATTTTTAAGTGTTTCATCCAAAGCGTGTGCTTGTTCAATAGTACGTGGGTAACCATCAAGCAAGAAACCTTTTTCAGCAATGTCATCTTGTGCCAAACGTTCTTTAACAATACCGTTAGTAACTTCATCTGGTACAAGTTCACCTTTGTCGATGAATGATTTAGCAAGAACACCCATTTCAGTTTTGTTTGCCATTGCAGCACGGAACATATCTCCGGTAGAAATGTGAGCAACGCCGAATTCTTCAACGATTTTTGCTGCTTGAGTTCCTTTACCAGCCCCTGGTAAACCCATGATTAAAAGATTCATGATACTCTCCTTATTTTATTTTTAAATAAATTTAACACCGAAGTGCTAAACTTATTCAAAAACAAAATAGAAAGGTTGACTAGGTCAACCTATATTCTATTCTGCTGTGTTCATGAAACCAACATACTGTCTCTTCAAGAGATAACCTTCAAGTTGTTTCATTCCTTCAATGCCTGTTGAAATCAAGATAAGAAGACTTGTTCCTCCAAGGGCAATACTGCTAGATAGGTTCATTGCTTGTTGAGCAATAATTGGTGTCAATGAAATGAACGCCAAGAAAATTGAACCTACAGTTGCTAATTTCTTCAATAGTGAAGAAAGGTATTCTTCTGTTTCGCGTCCAGGTCGAACACTAGGAATATATGACGCACCTTTTTGCAAGTTTTCTGCAGTTTTTTCAGGGTTAACTTGCACAAAAGTATAGAAGAATGAGAATAAAATAATTAGAACTGCATAAATTACCATTCCGATTGGTGTTTGGTAATTCAAATATGATTCTAGAGTAGTAAGCCAAGGAATATCATGTCCATTTGAAATCAACGGAATAATCGTACTTGGAATCGTTGTAATCGAGCTGGCAAAGATAACGGGAATGACGCCAGCCGGATTAATTTTTAAAGGAAGATAAGAACTTGTTGGTGCACCTTGAACAAGTTTTGTATATTGGATTGGAATTTTGTATTCTGCTTGTTGGACAAAGGTTGTAAAGAACACAATTGCCAATACTGCTACGATTAACAAAGCTACAAAGATGTATGAAGATATTAAATCACTTGAACGAACGTTAACAAAGAAATCTTCGTAGATTGTTGAAATAGCATTTGGAATTGATGAAATGATACCCGCAAAGATAATCATTGAAACACCATTTCCGAAACCTTTGTCGGTGATTTGTTCACCAAGCCATGTCACAATCATACTACCTGTTGTGAGCAAGGCACCAATCAGGATATAAGTTTTCACATTCGGTGTAGAAACCAATGAGATACTTGATAAAGTATTAAATCCTGCTGTAATCCCGATAGATTGAATGAAGGCTAAGACAAGTGAAATGTAGCGAGTCGCCTGATTTAACTTACGACGTCCAACTTCACCTTGTTTACTCCACTCAACAAACTTAGGCAAAATATCCATTTGTAACAGTTGAACAATGATAGATGCTGTGATATACGGGCTAACACCCATTGAGAATACAGAGAAGTTGCTCATAGCATTACCAGAGACAAGGTTCAACATGTTTAGAAAGGGAAGTTCACCTAATTGATCAAGACTCTTAGCGTTGATACCTGGCACAGTAATATGTGTTCCAACGCGGAAAACAAAGATGATAAAAAGTGTAAAGAAAATTTTATTTCTAACATTTTTTACCTTAAGTGCATCTTTAAGTAATTTAAAGAACATACCGAGTCCTCCTTAATTAGATGACTTCGATTGAACCACCTTTTGCAGTGATAGCTGCTTCAGCAGATTTTGAGAATTTAGCTGCTTTAACAGTCAATTTTTTAGTCAATTCGCCGTTACCAAGAACTTTAACGCCTGATTTTTCAGCACGAATGATTCCAGCTTCTTTAAGAACAACTGGAGTTACTTCTGTACCATCTTCGAAAACGTTAAGTTGGTCAAGGTTTACAAGAGCGTATTCTTTAGCGTTAACGTTCAAGAAACCACGTTTTGGCATACGACGGAACAATGGAGTTTGTCCACCTTCAAAACCAAGACGTACTTTACCACCGCTACGAGCTTTTTGACCTTTTTGACCGCGTCCTGCAGTTTTACCGTTACCAGATGATGTACCACGACCTACACGGTTACGTACTTTACGAGAACCTTCAGCAGGTTTAAGTTCATGAAGTTTCATTATTAATTTCTCCTTTTTTGTAAAATGCTAGCGCCTCTATGAGGGGAAAGGACTCCCCATAGAAACTCGCCTATACTATATCTAGTTTAAGTCGCAAGAGAATCCCTTGCGACTTAAACCTAAAATTTATTTAATGTTAATTATTTAACATCTTCAACAGTTACCAAGTGTGAAACTGAAGTAACCATTCCACGGATAGCTGGAGTGTCTTCTTTGACAACTGAGCTATGTAATTTACCAAGTCCAAGAGCAGCAACTGTTTTACGTTGTGCAGGAATGCGTCCGATTGGAGACTTAGTCAAAGTAATTTTAATTTGAGCCATTATTATCCCCTTTCTTATGCTAAATCAGAAACTGAAACACCGCGAAGAGCAGCAACGTCTTCTGCACGTTTAAGTTGTTTCAAACCTTCAACAGTTGCGCGAACAATGTTGATTGGAGTGTTTGAACCAAGTGATTTAGATGTAACATCTGCAACACCGGCCAATTCGATGACGGCACGAACAGCACCACCAGCAGCGACCCCAGCACCTTCTACAGCAGGTTTCAACAATACTTTAGCTCCACCAAATTCTGAACGAACTTCGTGAGGAATTGTTGTACCAACCATAGGTACTTCGATCAAGTTTTTCTTAGCGTCTTCAACAGCTTTACGAATAGCTTCTGGTACTTCTTGAGCTTTACCAGTACCGAAACCAACACGACCATTACGGTCACCAACAACTACAAGAGCTGCAAAACGAAGACGACGTCCACCTTTAACAACTTTTGTAACACGGTTGATCGCAACAACGCGTTCTTCAAGTTCAACTGCATTATCTTTAAATGCCATTATTTAGTGTCCTCCCTATTAGAATTTCAATCCGTTTTCACGAGCTGAGTCAGCCAAAGCTTTAACACGTCCGTGATAGAGATATCCACCGCGGTCAAACACCACTTCAGAAATACCTTTAGCTACTGCGCGTTCAGCAACAAGTTTACCGACAACAACGGCTTGTTCTGTTTTAGTTCCTTTAGAAACTTCTTTATCAAGAGTTGATGCACTTGCGAGCGTTACACCCGCTACGTCATCAATAACTTGAGCGTAGATGCCTGTATTAGAACGGAAAACGTTCAAACGTGGGCGATCAGCAGTTCCAGAGAGTTTACCGCGAACGCGACGGTGGCGTTTTTGGCGGATTTTGTTTTTATCTGGTTTCGAAATCACAATTTTCACCTCTTAATTAATTGATTAATGTCAAAACGACATTGTTTTTATAAATGTTAGCATATGAGTTCTGCGAGAAAAAATCTCGCAAGACATCCCATAAACTATTATTTACCTGTTTTACCTTCTTTACGACGTACGTATTCACCAACGTAACGGATACCTTTACCTTTGTAAGGTTCTGGAGCACGAAGGCTACGGATGTAAGCAGCTGTTTGACCAACAACTTCTTTGCTGATACCGTTAACGATGATTGAAGTTGCAGATGGTACTTCAAATGAAATTCCTTCTGGAGCTTCTACTTCGTCTTGGTGAGATTTACCTACAGAAAGTACAAGTTTTGAACCTTGAAGTTGAGCACGGTAACCAACCCCGCGCATTTCAAGTTCTTTTTTGAAACCTTCAGAAACGCCAAGTACCATGTTGTTCAAGTTAGCACGAGCTGTACCATGGATTGTTTTCATTTCTTTTGAGTCGTTTGGACGGTGAAGTGAAACTTCAGTTCCTTCAACTTTGATTTCAATGTTTTTGTTAAACTCACGAGTGAGTTCGCCTTTAGGTCCTTTAACAGTTACTACATTGTTGTTGTTAGTAACTTCTACACCAGCAGGCAAGTTGATAACTTTATTACCAATACGTGACATAGTTTTATTTTTCTCCTGTTAAATTGTCAGGCCGCATAAAGCGACGAGTTTTCACGGGGCGACTAATACACAAAATTGTGCTTAATAGTCCATTAGATGGTTAAGTAAGATTCCCTCTCCAAAAATAGAGAGATGAAAAACTTCTTACCAAACGTAAGCAATAACTTCTCCACCAACGTTCTTTTGACGAGCTTCTTTGTCAGTCAAAAGACCTTCTGATGTAGAGATGATTGCAATTCCAAGTCCGTTAAGAACTTTAGGAACATCTTCACGTTTTGCGTAAACACGAAGACCTGGTTTTGAGATACGTTTCAAGTTAGTGATAACACGTTCACCGTTTTGTCCGTATTTAAGGAATACGCGGATGATACCTTGTTTGTCATCTTCGATAACTTCAACGTTTTTCACGAAACCTTCGCGTTTAAGGATTTCAGCAATACCTTTTTTGATGTTTGATGCAGGTACTTCAAGCACTTCGTGTTTTGCTTGGTTAGCGTTACGAATGCGTGTCAAAAAGTCTGCAATTGGGTCAGTCATAACCATTTATATATTCTCCTCTTACTAGTAGTTTGAATTGTTCACTTGCTAGTTAATGTCGCCCGAAGGCTTAATTAAATTCAAGTTTATTACTTGAATCCCATCATGAACCACGCCAAATAGAAAATTGAATAACAATTTACTAAATGGCTTGTCCAGTCAGGTTTCTTATATCATCGACTTACCAAGAAGCTTTGGTAACGCCTGGGATTTGTCCTTTGTAAGCTAACTCACGGAAGCAAACACGGCAAAGTTTGAATTTGCGGTAAACTGAGTGTGGACGGCCACAACGTTCGCAACGAGTGTAAGCTTGCGTAGAGAATTTCGCAGGGCGATGATTCTTAGCAATCATAGATTTTTTAGCCAATTGATTTACCTCCTAAATTATTTTGCAAAAGGCATTCCAAGGCCTTTAAGCAATTCACGACCTTCTTCGTCAGTGTTAGCAGTAGTTACGATAACGATATCGAGACCACGTACTTTATCAACGTCATCAAAGTTGATTTCTGGGAAGATCAATTGTTCTTTCACACCAAGTGTGTAGTTACCACGTCCGTCAAATGATTTTGTTGGAACACCGTGGAAGTCACGAACACGTGGAAGTGAAACTGTTACCAATTTATCTAAGAATTCGTACATACGTTCACCACGAAGGGTAACTTTTGCACCGATCGCTACACCTTCACGAAGACGGAAGCCAGCGATTGATTTCTTAGCTTTAGTAATCAATGGTTTTTGACCTGAAATAAGTGCCAATTCAGCAGCAGCTTTTTCAAGGTTTTTAGCGTTATTTACAGCATCACCAACACCCATGTTAAGAACGATTTTCTCAACTTTTGGGACAGCCATAACTGAAGAATAGTTGAATTTTTCAGTCAAAGCAGAAACAACTTCGTTAGTGTATTTTTCTTTTAAGCGATTTGCCATTATATACTTTCTCCTTTCCTTCGTGATTAATCAAGCACTTCGCCTGATTTTTTGTTGTAACGAACTTTTTTGCCGTCTACAACTTTGTAACCAACACGTCCTGCAACACCATTTTTGTCAAGAACTTGAACGTTAGACACATGGATTGGTGCTTCTTTTTCCACGATAGCACCTTGAGGGTTTACGTTGTTTGGTTTTTGATGTTTTTTAACAATAGCAACACCTTCAACAACAACTTTGTTGACTTTAGGAAGGGCTTTAAGAACTACAGCTTCAACGCCTTTGTCCTTACCAGCAATAACGCGAACTTTATCGCCTTTTTTTACAAACATTTGGTTTTTCTCCTATTATTTCTTACGCCCTAATGGGCACCCTGCAAAAGCAGGGGACTTAGTTTGTGTTTATGAATTAAAGTACTTCTGGTGCAAGTGAAACGATCTTCATGAAGCCACCTTCACGCAATTCACGTGCAACAGGGCCGAAGATACGAGTTCCGCGAGGAGTTTTGTCATCACGGATGATTACAGCAGCGTTGTCGTCAAATTTGATGTATGAACCGTCTGGACGGCGTGCACCAGTTTTAGTACGAACAACTACAGCTTTTACGACATCACCTTTTTTAACAGCTCCACCAGGAGTAGCTTGTTTTACAGAAGCAACGATTACGTCACCGATGTTAGCGAATTTACGTCCTGAACCACCAAGAACTTTGATAGTCAAGATCTCACGAGCACCGCTATTATCAGCAACTTTCAAGCGAGTTTCTTGTTGAATCATTTCAAATTTCTCCTTTTAGTTTGATTAGATAATAACAGCTTCTTCCACAACTTCTACAAGACGGAAGCGTTTTGTAGCTGAAAGTGGACGAGTTTCCATGATACGAACGATATCGCCTTCTTTAGCAACGTTGTTTTCATCATGTGCTTTGTATTTTTTAGAATAGTTGATACGTTTACCATAGACTGGGTGGTTACGTTTAGTTTCAACTACAACAGTGATTGTTTTATCCATTTTGTCAGATACTACGCGTCCAACAAGGGTTTTACGTTGATTACGTTCCATTATTAGAATTTCTCCTTTCCCAATCTATTATTTCTTTTCAGATTGCACTGTTTTAACACGTGCAATTTGTTTTTTAACTTCGTTCAAACGAGCAGTTTGATCAAGTTGACCTGCTGCAGCTTGGAAACGAAGATCAAAAAGTTCTTTCTTAAGTTCGTTTTCTTTCTTAGCAAGTTCTTCTTGAGAAAGACCACGAAGCTCTTTAACAAAATCTTTAATTTCTTGAAGTTTCATGATTTCTCCTTATTCTGCTTCACGTTTCACGAATTTAGTCTTAACTGGCAATTTGTGGCTAGCAAGACGAAGTGCTTCACGTGCAACTTCTTCAGGTACACCAGCGATTTCGAACATAACTTTACCACGTTTAACTGGTGCTACCCAACCTTCAGGTGCCCCTTTACCAGAACCCATACGTACACCGATAGCTTTAGCAGTGTATGATTTGTGTGGGAAGATTTTAATCCAAACTTTACCACCACGTTTCATGTAACGAGTCATTGCAATACGGGCAGCTTCGATTTGACGGTTTGTGATCCAGTGGCTAGTAGTAGCTTGAAGACCGTATTCACCGAATGCGACTTCTTTACCACCTTTAGCTTCACCGCGCATTTTTCCACGGAATTCGCGACGGTGTTTAACACGTTTAGGTACTAACATTTGTTATTTGCCTCCTTTAGTGTTTTTACGAGCTGGAAGAACTTCACCACGGTAGATCCAAACTTTAACACCAAGTTTACCGTAAGTAGTGTCAGCTTCTTCCCAAGCGTAGTCGATATCTGCACGAAGTGTGTGAAGTGGAACAGTTCCTTCTGAGTAACCTTCAGCACGAGCGATATCAGCACCGTTCAAACGACCAGATACTTGAGTTTTAATACCTTTAGCACCTGCACGCATTGTACGTTGGATAGCTTGTTTTTGAGCACGACGGAAAGCAACACGTTGTTCAAGTTGACGTGCAATGTTTTCACCAACAAGGTGAGCGTCCAAATCAGGTTGTTTGATTTCAACGATGTTGATGTGAACTTGTTTTCCTGTCAATTTGTTAAGTTTAACGCGAAGAGCGTCAACGTTAGCTCCACCTTTACCGATAACCATACCTGGTTTAGCAGTGTGAAGTGAAACAATTACTTTGTTTACAGCACGTTCAATTTCAATACGTGAAACTGAAGCGTCTGCCAATTCTGTTTGGATGAATTTGCGGATTGCAAGATCTTCATGAAGGTAATCCGCGTATTCTTTTTCAGCATACCATTTCGCATCCCAATCACGGATGATTCCGACACGCATACCAATTGGATGTACTTTTTGACCCACGATTTTACCTCCTTATTTTTCTGACACAACTACTGTTACGTGAGTTGTGCGTTTGTTGATTGGTGAAGCTGAACCTTTAGCACGTGGACGGAAACGTTTCATTGTTGGTCCTTCGTTTGCGAAAGTTTCAGATACTACCAAGTTAGCTTTTTCCAAACCAAAGTTGTTTTCTGCGTTAGCGATAGCAGAGTTAAGAACTTTCTCAACTACACGAGCTGCTTTGTTTGGAGTGAATTTCAAGATTGCGATTGCGTCAGCAACGTTCTTACCACGGATAAGATCAAGTACAAGACGTGTTTTACGAGGTGAAACACGGACTGTACGAGCCATTGCTTTAGCTGAAGTAATTTCTGCCATTGTGTCCTCCTCTTATTAACGTGTTTTCTTATCGTCAGCAGCGTGACCTTTGTAAGTACGAGTTGGTGCGAATTCACCAAGTTTGTGACCTACCATGTCTTCTTGAATGTAAACTGGTACGTGTTTACGTCCATCATAAACTGCGATTGTATATCCGATGAAACTTGGGAAAATCGTTGAACGACGTGACCAAGTTTTAATTACTTTTTTCTTTTCGTCGTTTGCTTGAGCTTCAACTTTTTTCATCAAATGCTCATCGACGAAAGGTCCTTTTTTAAGACTACGTCCCATTTTGTAGTTTTCTCCTTTAAATTATAGTACCACAGCGGCCTGTGTGCATAAATGCACACTACCGAGCTGGCGGATGATTAATAAGCTTAAGCGACTAATAAATTATTTGTCGTTACGACGACGAATAATAAGTTTGTCTGATTGAGCTTTTTTGTTACGAGTTTTAAGACCAAGCGCAGGTTTACCCCAAGGAGTAGATGGCGCTTTACGTCCAACTGGTGCTTTACCTTCACCACCACCGTGTGGGTGATCATTAGGGTTCATTACAGAACCACGAACTGTAGGACGGACACCCATCCAACGGCTGCGACCAGCTTTACCAAGGTTAACAAGGACTTGTTGTTCGTTACCAACTGTACCGATTGTAGCACGGCAAGTTCCAAGAATCATACGAACTTCGCCTGATTGAAGACGAACAAGAACGTATTTACCTTCTTGACCAAGAACTTGTGCAGATGCACCAGCAGCACGGATCAATTCAGCACCTTTACCTGGTTGAAGTTCGATGTTGTGAATAACTGTACCAACAGGGATGTTAGCAAGTGGAAGTGCGTTACCAACTTTGATATCTGCATCTGGACCTGAAACGATACGTTGACCAACTTCAAGACCTTTAGGTGCAAGGATGTAAGCTTTCACACCATCAGTGTAGTGTACAAGAGCGATGTTTGCTGTACGGTTTGGATCGTACTCGATAGTTTTAACAACTGCTTCAACGCCATCTTTGTTACGTTTGAAGTCGATCAAACGGTAGTGACGTTTGTGACCGCCACCTTGGTGACGAACAGTGATGCGACCGTTGTTGTTACGACCAGCTTTGTTTTTAAGTGAAACAAGCAATGATTTCTCAGGAGTGCTTGTAGTGATTTCAGCAAAATCCAAAGAAGTCATATTACGACGACCATTTGTCGTTGGTTTATAAGCTTTAATACCCACGTTATTTCCTCCTTAGATTATTCAGCTTCAGCTGCAAACAACTCGATTGCTTTAGAATCAGCTGTAAGAGTGATGATAGCTTTTTTAGTTTTTGAAGTGAAACCAGTGTAACGACCAACACGTTTAGCTTTTGGTTTAACTGTTACAGTGTTCACGTTTGCAACTTTAACTCCATCAAAAGCAGCTTCAACAGCTTGTTTGATCAAAAGTTTGTGCGCACGAGAGTCAACTTCAAATGTATATTTACCTGCTTCGAGGTCGTACATTGATTTTTCAGTGATAACTGGTTTTTTGATTACGTCGTACAAATTCATTATGCAAGAACCTCCTCGATTGTAGAGATTGCTTCTTTAGTAACAAGAAGTTTGTCGCTGTTTACGATATCAAGAACACTTGCAGTTGTTGCAGTTGCAACTTTAACGTTTGGAAGGTTACGTGCAGAAAGTGCTGCAAATTCATTACCTTCTTCAAGGATTACAAGTACTTTTGAGTCAACGTTAAGAGCTGAAAGTACGTTTGCGAATTCAGCAGTTTTTGGAGCTGCAAATGAAAGGCTTTCTACAGCTACAAATTTTTCTTCAGCAACTTTAGCTGAGTAAACTGATTTCAATGCAAGGCGACGAACTTTTTGTGGAAGTTTGTATCCGTATGAACGTGGAGTTGGTCCGAAGACTACACCACCACCACGCCATTGTGGTGAGCGGATAGAACCTTGACGAGCGCGTCCAGTTCCTTTTTGACGCCATGGTTTACGACCACCACCAGATACTGCTGAGCGGTTTTTAACTGCGTGAGTACCTTGGCGAAGGCTAGCGCGTTGGCTGATAACAACATCAAACACTACTGATTCGTTTGGTTCGATACCGAAGATAGCATCGTTCAATTCAACTGAGCTAACTTCTTTACCAGTTTGGTCAAATAGTTTTACGTTTGCCATTTTAACTGTTTTCTCCTTTCTTATTATTTAGCAGCCTTAACTGCTGATTTGATAGTGATAAGAGATTTCTTAGCACCTGGTACGTTACCTTTGATAAGGATAACGTTTTTCTCTGGGATAACTTGGACAACTTCAAGGTTTTGGATTGTCACACGGTTACCACCCATACGTCCTGCCAAGTGTTTGTTTTTGAAAACACGGTTAGGCGCAACAGGTCCCATAGAACCTGGACGACGGTGATAACGAGAACCGTGAGCCATTGGTCCACGAGCTTGACCATGGCGTTTGATAACACCTTGGAAACCTTTACCTTTAGATGTACCAGTTACATCAACAACATCTCCAGCTTCGAATGTATCAACTGTGATTTCTTGACCAACTTCCAAGCCTTCAATGTTTTTGAATTCACGAATGAAGCGCTTAGGAGCTGTGTTAGCTTTTGCTACATGGCCTTTGGCAGGTTTGTTGCTCAATACTTCACGTTTGTCGTCAAAACCAACTTGAACAGCTTCATAACCGTCTGTTTCAACAGTTTTCACTTGAAGCACAACGTTTGGAGTTGCTTCGATGACAGTAACAGGGATGAATTCACCAGATTCAGTGAAGATTTGAGTCATTCCCACTTTTTTCCCTAAGATTCCTTTTGTCATGAGAAAATATTTCCTTTACTTTATTTATTTAAAAAGTTTTTAATGAGCGTTTTTTATGCTCAAAAAAGTTTTTAACGAGCGTTTTTTGTGCTCAAGAATCAAATCCTTATTAAAGTTTGATTTCTACGTTAACACCACTTGGAAGATCCAATTTCATCAAAGCGTCAACTGTTTTTTGAGTTGGGTTGATGATATCGATCAAGCGTTTGTGAGTACGCATTTCAAATTGTTCGCGAGAATCTTTGTATTTGTGAGTCGCACGAATAATTGTGTACAAGCTACGTTCAGTTGGAAGTGGAACTGGTCCAGCTACTGAAGCACCTGTACGTGTTGCAGTTTCAACAATTTTTTCTGCCGCTGTGTCAAGTGTACGATGTTCGTATGCTTTCAAACGGATACGGATTTTTTTGTTTGCCATCTTTTTCTCCTTTTCGTCTATTTAAGATAATAGGCTAGCTCCTCAAGAAAACCAACACGTCTTTGCGTGGCAATGCAACCGAGCGTGTCGCAACCTCTTGTATCATAGCTAAAGTTACTGTATTAACAGCACCAGTATATAATATCAGATTTAACAGTGGTTTGCAAGGATTTTGCTCCCTTTTTTTCGATTTTTTAGAAGAAAATGTTTTCAGCTTTTTCTATTATTTTTTACAATGAAAAAACCAGACTTTCATCTGGTTAAAAATCCTGTTATTTAATAGTAGATTCTTGAAAAGAATTCATATATTTCTTGTAAAGAATATATAGAAAAATCCAACGGAAAATATTATCTGCCACGGTCGCTAACCACACTCCAGTTAGACCTAAGTGCAGACTTACACCAAGTACGTAACCCGAAATAATTCGAATAACCCACATTCCAAATGTCGTTGCATAAAACGGAAGTTTTGCATTTCCTAACCCTTGCCAAGCTGCCGTAAATATCAAGGTTCCCGCTGTTGCCGGCCCACCAACGAACGAATAAAACAAAACAACAAGGCTAGCATCTAGAGCAGCTTGATTAGAAGTAAACAAGTGCGTTAAGTAACCTCCAGAAAAGTAAATCGTAGCTCCAACAAGAAGCATAAGAGCAACAGAAATTAGATAGGATTCCTTAATCAATTGCTTGATTTCTTGGATATTCTTCTGCCCGAGGCTATGCGCCACAAGGATTACTGTAGCCGTAGCCACCCCCATCCCTGGCATGTAATTAAATTGTGTCAACGTTTCTCCAATAGCGTTACCAGCTACCACTTCCGTTCCAAACTTAACGATAATTGCCACAATAACCACATCACCTGCGCGCATCATTAAGCGCTCACCAGCAGCTGGCAAAGCAATTTTAATTAAATCACTTTCCAGTGTCCACCGGATGTTTTTGATAATCTTTTTAATCGGTAACTGACTGGCTAGCAACAGCGTTCCAACCAAACGTGCCAGAACTGTTGAACAAGCCACACCAACAATCCCCCAATGCAGAATAAATACCGCTACAGCTGACAAACCTGCATTTAAGACATTGGTCAACAAACTGATATACATTGGTAGTTGTGGTTTTCCCAAAGCCCGTAAAAAAGCACTCAAGGTCGTCATCAGCCCTAAACTAACAATCAAACCACCGACAATCGAAAGATAAAGACTGCCAGCTTGCGTGACTGCCGCATCTGTCCCAAGCCAAGTTAGAATCATTTTCCCTAAGCCAAGAGAAACGAGACCAAGAACTAAACTCAATCCAAGAGTAATCAATAAAGACTCAGATTGATAGTGAAGTGATTTTTGAGCGTTCTTTTCCCCAAGACTTTTGGCAACTAGACTTGAAACCGCCGCACCAAGAGCAATGAAAATCGCTTGATAAATGGTAATAATATTATTAGCTACAGAGACCCCAGAGACAGCAATTAAACCAACTTGTGCAACAAGATAGTTATCTACTACCCCCATAAGCATCTGCAAAAGATTTTCCATCATGGCCGGAAAAGCCAATCGAATAATTTTCTTTGTTTGTTTCATGATTCTATCGTAACAAAAAGAAAAGCCGAGAACCAGCCTCAGCTCTTACTTTATAATTTTTAAAGTCCTAAATAATCTTCAACAGCTTTTTGCATGTCACTTGTAGCAACAACTGTTTTGTGACGAACCTCAGCTGTCTCAAGTCCATTGACAGCTTTTGGAATAGCAACTCCTGATAATTTTTCAAGTTCTTTAACTGCCACAAAGTCATCTGCTGGCGCTTGACCACTGACAGCTTCTACAGCAACACGTGGGAATTTATATGGACTTGCTGTAGAGGCAATAACAGTCGGTGTATGATCACCAGTACGTTCAACATATTTTTGATAAACAGCTGACGCAACGGCTGTGTGGGGGTCTTCAACATAGTCACAAGCATCATAAACACGTTTAATTTCAGCTGATGTTTCAACTTCTGTTGCGAAACCAGCTTCAAACATATCAAGAATAGCTTGGTTAGCACCTGAAAGAGTGTACTCTCCTTCAGACACAAGTTTTTCCATCAATTCTTTTGTTTTAGCAGCATCGTTGCCCAAAAGATGGAAAATCAAACGCTCCAAGTTAGATGATACCAAGATATCCATTGATGGACTTGTTGTTACCTTAAACTCACGTTTTTTATCGTATGTACCTGTTGTGAAGAAGTCAGTTAAGACTTTGTTTTCATTTGAAGCACAAATTAATTTACCAACTGGAACACCAATTTGACTAGCATAGTAAGCTGCTAAGATATTACCAAAGTTACCTGTTGGTACTGTAAAATTAACTTTTTCGCCTGCTTTAATGTGCCCTGCTTTAACTAACTGTGCATAAGCGTAAACGTAGTAAACAACTTGCGGCACCAAACGACCAACGTTCATTGAGTTAGCTGATGAGAATTGTGTCTTGTGCGCAAGCAATTTTTCACGCAAAGCCACATCGTTAAACATACGTTTAACATCTGTTTGAGCATCGTCAAAGTTACCAGTAATAGCCACTACATGCGTGTTGTTACCAGTCTGTGTTGTCATTTGAAGTTCTTGAATTTTGCTGACACCATCTTTTGGATAAAAGACGATGATTTCAGTCCCTGGAACATCCGCAAAACCAGCCATGGCAGCTTTACCAGTATCTCCTGATGTCGCTGTCAAAATCACAATTTTATTATCAACACCTTGTTTTTTAGCTGATGTTGTCAAAAGGTATGGTAAGATTGACAAAGCCATATCTTTAAAGGCAATCGTTGAACCATGGAAAAGCTCTAGATTATATTGATTCCCTAATTTAACAACAGGAGCAATGGCAGGTGTGTCAAATTTTTCATCATAAGCCGAATTGATACAGTAATCTAATTCTTCTTCTGTAAAATCATCCAAAAATGCTGACAGAACTAGTTTAGCCACTTCTTGGTATGAAGCATCTTTTAAAGCATCAAAATCCAAAGCCACTTCTGGAAGTGACGTTGGGGTGAAGAGTCCGCCGTCAGTTGCCAATCCTTGTAAAATAGCTTGGCTAGCAGTCACTTTGTTATTTTCGTCGCGAGTTGATTGGTAAATTAACGTCATCACAAATTCCTCATATTAATAGATAGTCTTGCACCCATTGTATCATAATTATCAGAAAATTTATACAAATTTGTGCAATTTATCAAAAAAAGAGTAAGGCAAAGCTATTTTCTACCAAACAACAGCTTCATCCCTTACTCTACAAGTGCTTAATAACTATTTGAAAACTTTGACAACATCAGTCTTTTCTAAGTTTCCTTGTTTTTATAAATCGATTATTTTCCCCAACGTGAATCAACACCAGCAATAGAAATCCAGACGCTTGCTAAAACGTCATAGAACAATTCAGCCACCTTTTTCGCTCCCTTCTTCTCACGTTTAATGTCACATGTATTATAACGCTACAAACTGTTGATGTAAAGGGATTTTCTTAGATTTTTCGACGTTATATTTTCTAACATAGAATGGTAGTTCCCTACACAAAAAAGCCAACCGAAGTTGACTTTTGATATTAACTATTAGTTTCACCTTTTGCAGGTCTCTTAGCTGATTTATCAATTGCTTTTTGAATGGTTTTAACGTAAAGGTCAGCACCTGTCGTATTAGCGTCACTATAGTGAACACCATCAGTACCATTCCAAATTTCTGGATGACTAGTTGCTGTTTTATACCAATCAGCAATAGTAATGTAGTTATACGTTTTCGGTAAACTCAATTCATAATCACGCGCCTGCTTAACTTTCGCTTCATCGCTAGCATTATATGGTGTCACAATAATCAAGCGATAACCATCTGGCAAAGCATCAATAAATTGTTGAATGTCTTCTTGATAATGATCGAGTGAATTCACACCAATTGCAAGCACTGTTGTCTTAGAAAGTGTTCCACTCGAAATCTCATTTTGGAAAATTTCAAACGCATTGTCAAAGCTACGACTTACCGCTGCATCTAATTGAGCATTAGGAAGCAGGCTTGAGAATGCAGCACTTGAACGCAGAGCAACAGAATCTCCAATCACAGTTACATCACTTAAAGCTCCCGCATCACCAGCTGTCACGGTATGCGTACGATTCAAATTCGTTTGAGCTTGTTGTAGTGAGTTAACCAAGAGCCCTGTTTCAAAATTCCCCATAGCTGGTGCTGTAGCAACAGTTATCAAAGTTATCAAAGCTAAAACAGCTGAGCTACCATATAGCCATTTCTTATAAGGAGATAAATCCAAAGAGATACCAAATGGTTTAACTGGCTTACCAGCAAGAAACGGTTCAATCACATAATAAGATAAGGTTGAAAATACCAATGATAGAATAACCGTCAGCACAACAGCAAATCCATTTGACATCAACTGTGTAAAGATAATGTAAAATGGCCAGTGGAAAAGATAAACACCATAACTAACATCAGCTAAATAGTTGATAATAGCAGGTTCTTTTGCATTTGGCGTTTGATCATTTAGGACACGCGCCGCATAAATCATTACTGTAGCAAACAAACTTGCTAAAACAAATCCAAATAAATAAGTGATGCGTTGGTCAAATTTCAAAGTAAACATCAATAAAACTAAGAGAGCTGCGCTCACTAGCATTGTGACGATACTACGTTTTGTAGACCACAGGCGAACATTCTTTTTAAAACGAATAGTTGTTTCTCTAATACCAGTCATCGTTGCCGCCATAGCCCCTAAGAAGAATGGAAAACTATGCGTCAAAGATGAGAAATAAATCGTTGAAACGTTGTCGACAAAGAAAGCTCGGACAAACATTGTTAGGAAACTTCCAGTAAAAAATACCGCCGAAATCGCAAAAATCAAACTACGGAATTTTGCCAGATTATCTTGATGTCTTCCCAATAACCAAACTAAAAATCCCCAAATTAAATAGAAATGCATCTCAATTGCCAAACTCCATGTGTGGACAAAGAGATGTGGAATAAATTGCGTTTCGTAATTACCACCTGTGATAATTTCAAAGAAATTTGTTGTAAAACCAATTGCTGCAGCCACTTGACTACCAATACTTGCCACATAGTCTCTGCGAACCAAGTAAGTAAATGGCATGACAATCAAAATCATCAAAATTAGCGGTGGAACAATCCGATAAAAACGTCTCTTATAAAATCCTAAAAGATCAATTTTCTTGTTTCTCGAATACTCATCAATCAGCAAAGCTGTAATCAAATACCCTGAGAAAGTAAAGAAAATGTCAACACCGATAAAACCGCCTGGAAAGGCCGTTTTAAAGAAATGATAGAGCAGAACTAGGAAAAGCCCAGTTACCCTAACCATTGAAAACCATTTTATTCTCATTTTTGAAAAATCCCCTGTTTAAAGGTTCCTGTATACACCTTACCATTTTGTGCTGTTAGAGTGCCTTCACCATCTGGTTGACCATTTTTAAATTCACCTTTATAAATCCAACCAGAATGTGAGGTAAAGACGCCCTGGCCTTCAAACACACCATCATTAAAATTACCTTCGTAGCAATCCCCATTTTCATAAGTCAACTTACCTTGACCATTCATACGGTGATTGACCACATAACCCGTGTAGGTGATTTTACCATTGTCATACGTTAAGGTTGTCTTTGATTTCACCGATAAAGTAAAGACCGACAAACCACAAATGATAAGAATTAAAACCGTCAGAAGCTCAAGGCGTCCTCTGGTTATTTTGATTTTTTTCATTTTTACTCAACTTCTCTTTAAGAATTTCTTAGTCGCGCTAGCCATTGCTCACAGCCACGCTTAACCAACTCATAGGTAGCATCAAAATCACCTGTAAACCATGGATCTGGTACACCGCCATCTACAAAAAGAAAGATTTTTTCATCAAAGCGTCCTCGTGACATTTCTTTTAAATCTGCCACGTTATTCCTATCCATCCCAATGATGACATCAAAATCTCGAAAATCTTGATAAGAAATCTGTTGTGATGATTTTTGATAATCATAAGCAATATGATGCTTTTTAAAAATACCTTGTGTCCCGTGATGAATAGGATTGCCATGTTCCCAGTTAGAAGTCGCACGACTTTCAATTAATAGATTTTCACTAGAAACTAAATCCTTCATCACAAATTCAGCCATCGGACTACGACAGATATTTCCTAAGCAAACAAAACAAACTTTTTTCATGTTCTCTCCTACGTAGTCAGTAACTGATTGTTTAAAACTTCTTTTATCATTATAACAAAAAAAGAAGTCTTATCACATGCAAATTCCTTTATCTGCTGACTTTAAGAAAAAATTAAGGCAGGCTTCCTATAATATAGACAATCCTAAAACTTTTCTTTTTCATAATCTCCTGAGAGGGCTCCGCTTGCGGGGCCCTCTCGTTTTTTATAAAAAGTTCTTAGACAACTAAGAACCTTTAATTATTTATTCGCATTTAGCTCAACTTGTAGTAGCATGGCAAAAACAATCTCCAAAAATACCATCACTAAACTAAGACATGTCATGCTCGCCATGTGACCTAAGACAAGTGCAAGTATCGGAATCAAAATAGCAAAAACAAAATATGTTCTTGATTTATATAGCCATGAATAGGGTAAAAGATGCGCTCCAAAAACCATTGTATAAACCATAAGCATTTTTTCAGGTACCGCACTAAAGACCCACATAACAATCAATAAATAAATCAATTGGTTGCAAGTAAATAAGAAGCCTAAATTCGTTAAAGGATTTTCTTTGGAGAAGATATCAACATTCAGCCATTTCCCAACAAACCAAGAAAGTGGCAACAATGGACATGAACAACAAAAAATCAAAAGATTTTGAAAAGGAAGTGATACCTTCATCATAGTTACCAAGGTTATTAAAACCCAGATAATGATGGACGCAACAATAAAAGGTTGCCCTTTTCTCTGACTAACAATCATATCTTTTCGTAAAACTTCTAAATCCATAATCTTGCTCCTATAAGCACTTTTTCTCAATTATACCACACTCCATAGCCATTTATAAAACAAAGAAAGAACCTTGGAAAACCAAGGTTCTTTCCGGAGATTATGAAAAAGAAAAGTTTTAGGATGGTTATAGTATATAAAGACTTGCTTAAACTTTCCTTAAGATAATATTTTATTTTTCGGCATAAGGATATCCCAAATGGTCATAAGCTTTAGCAGTGGCTACACGACCTGTACGTGTACGCATAATAAAGCCTTTTTGAATCAAATAAGGTTCATACATATCCTCAACCGTATCACGTTCTTCAGCGATATTAACAGAAAGAGTTCCCAAACCAACTGGACCACCATTATAAACTTCAATCATAGTACGCAAGATTTTTTGGTCAATGTAATCAAGCCCTTCATGATCGACATCCAGCATTGTTAAAGCTTTATCTGTAATATCTTTTGTAATAATACCATCACCCATAATTTGAGCATAGTCGCGAACACGTTTTAACAAACGGTTAGCAATACGCGGTGTACCTCGGCTACGTCGCGCCAATTCTTGTGCAGCTTCATGCACGATTTCCATTTCAAAAATATCAGCTGTGCGTTCAACAATTTCTGTCAAATCGTCAACCGCATAATATTCCATATGCCCCGTAATTCCAAAACGCGCACGCAATGGATTCGAAAGCATCCCTGCTCGAGTTGTTGCTCCAATTAGCGTAAAAGGTGGCAAATCTAAATGAACACTACGACTAGTCTCACCATTACCAATCATAATATCAATATAGAAATCTTCCATCGCGCTATAAAGCACTTCTTCTACCGCCATCGGCATACGATGAATTTCATCGATAAACAAAACATCCCCAGGTTCCAAATCATTCAAAATAGCAACCAAATCGCCAGCTTTTTCAATAGCTGGACCTGAAGTTTGTTTGAGATTCACCCCTAATTCGTTAGCAATCACAAATGCCATTGTCGTCTTACCAAGACCCGGAGGTCCAAACAATAGCACGTGGTCAAGTGATTCATCTCGTAATTTAGCAGCTTCAATAAAGATTTTCAGCTGATTTTTAACCTTATCCTGTCCAATATATTCTTTTAAATATTGAGGACGAAGCGTACGTTCCACAAATTCTTCGTCACCCATGATATCATTATCTAAAATTCTACTCATAGCCTTATTATACCAAAACAAGAGCTGTCAGTGAATTGTTTTGATGAGTTCTATCCTAGCCACCAACCTGTTAAGAATACTGTAATTCCTTTTAACATTCGCTTCTTCTCCCCTTTCTCTAATTTCTGATATTATTGTAAAAGGTTCGAAGAAAAAACAACATGACAAAAATGTCATGTTGCATCATTTTCCCACTCTTCAGAGATTTTATAAGCCAAATAATTATCACCAATTAAATTAGCATACAAGACAGCTTCTTCATACAATTTCTGAGCCCGCTCGACATCACCTGTACATTTTAAAATATACTTCCATTCAATCATGTTTAAAATAGGTTTCTTATGATAATCTTGAATTTTTGCCATAAGACTTTTTAACACCACAAAAGTACTATCAATTTCATCCCACATTTCTAAATCTAACAATATACTTAAACTATTGAATAAAGCATTGTTCAAGACGAATACTTCCTCTAAAGAAAGATTTTTTTCCTGTTTCAAAAGATTTTTGGCAATATCCCTAAAGTCTTCTTGATTAAACATAAAGTATGTATAGTCCGAAGCATTAGCACAAACCATATATAAATCAATAATAATCAAATCATTAATAGAATAATGTTTTTTTGTCTTTATCTGATGAAAATAATCTTCCAATAGCTTAGTAGCTAAGTGACTATTATCCGTCGTAAAAACATCAGCTTTTGAGCGCATACACTCCACAACTAATTGTTCCTCTTCTGGCAGGTCATCATAAAAATCATCATAAATCTCATCAAAGTAAGAATCTTTTTGTTTTACACGTTCTTCATCCTTGTACGTTGGCGTACGCAATATTAAATACTTCAACTCTTTATACCGCTTAGGTAATTCTAAACTGTCACCATCAGTTAAGGTACCTAATTTTACTCCCAGACGATTGGCAATGAAGTTTGCTTTACTGAGATTGGGTATTGATTGATTCAACTCGATTCTGGCTAATTGTCTTACTGATAATTCTGTTTCATCTCCACAGAATTCTTCGCGTGAGATTCCCTTTTCCTCCCGCATCAAGCGGATCTTCTCCCCAAATTTTTCCACTTCAATCTCCTGTTTTATTAAAAAAATCTGCTTATTTCATATTTTAACATACCGCTTTCATTTGACAAACTATTTTCATTAAAAATAATATTTTTTCTAATGAAACATTTAATAAAAAATACCCAAGACTTTCGTCTCAGGCACTTTTTTGATTAAATTAATCTCCTAAACCAATACGGTTAAAGATTTCATCAACACGTTTAGTGTAGTAAGATGGGTTAAACAATTCATCGATTTCGTCTTGAGTCAAACGTGAAGTGACTTCTTCATCAGCTTCAAGAAGTGGTTTGAAGTCAACTTGGTTATCCCAAGAATAAGCTGTTTTAGGTTGGACAAGGTCGTAAGCTTGTTCACGTGTCATACCTTTTTCAATCAATTTAAGCATAACACGTTGGCTGAAGATAAGTCCAAAAGTAGAACCCATGTTGCGAATCATGTTTTCTGGGAAAACAGTCAAGTTTTTAACGATGTTTCCGAAACGGTTAAGCATGTAGTCGATAAGGATTGTTGTATCAGGTGAGATGATACGTTCAGCAGATGAGTGTGAGATGTCACGTTCATGCCAAAGTGACACGTTTTCGTAAGCTGTTACCATGTGACCGCGGATAACACGCGCAAGACCTGTCATATTTTCTGAACCGATTGGGTTACGTTTGTGAGGCATAGCTGAGCTACCTTTTTGGCCTTTAGCAAAGTATTCTTCAACTTCACGTTGTTCAGATTTTTGAAGACCACGGATTTCAGTTGCCATACGTTCGATTGATGTTGCGATGCTAGCAAGAACAGCGAAGTATTCTGCGTGAAGGTCACGTGGAAGAACTTGTGTTGAGATTTCTTGAGCACGGATACCAAGTTTTTCACATACGTATGCTTCAACAAATGGTGGGATGTTAGCGAAGTTACCAACAGCACCTGAAATTTTACCAGCTTCGACACCAGCAGCAGCATGTTCGAAACGTTCGATGTTACGTTTCATTTCGCTGTACCATGTTGCCAATTTCAAACCAAATGTAGTTGGTTCTGCGTGGACACCGTGAGTACGGCCCATCATGATAGTGAATTTATGTTCTTTAGCTTTGTTAGCAATGATTTCAAGGAAATTGTGCAAATCTTTGCGGATGATTTCGTTAGCTTGTTTGTAAAGGTAACCGTAAGCTGTATCAACAACGTCAGTTGATGTCAAACCATAGTGAACCCATTTACGTTCTTGACCAAGACTTTCAGAAACAGCACGTGTGAAGGCAACAACGTCGTGACGTGTTTGTTGTTCGATTTCTAAGATACGGTCAACGTCAAAGCTTGCATTGGCACGGATTTTAGCGACATCTTCTTTAGGAATTTCGCCTAGTTCAGCCCATGCTTCGTCAGCCAAAATTTCAACTTCAAGCCAAGCTTTGTATTTATTTTCTTCACTCCAAATTGCCGCCATCTCAGGGCGTGAATAACGATCGATCATGTTTAAGATATTAAGGGTGTTAAACAAAATTGGTTAACAACCCTATCTCCTTTCCTTTTTTAAGTTATATATCAATAAAATAACTAACGCATTTAATTAAAATCTTCCTTACCAATTTCAACAGATGGATAGCGAGGTAAAGTTGTCAAATCTGTATCAAGTGGTAAAGCATAAGCAGCAAGGTAATCACCTTAAAAATCCATTCCTTCACCCATTTCCGCAATGGTATCAGGTTCACTACTAAACAAAGTAATGTGTCCCATTTTGCGGTTATGTTTCGCCTCTAGTTTACCATAAAGGTGGAGGTGAGCGCTAGGATTTTCCTTAACATAAGCTCGTGCTTTGTCCATATGTTGTCCAAGAACATTAAGCATAACAGCTGGTTGATGCAAGTGAATCTTAGGAAGTGGCAAGCCAAGAATTCCTAAAATATGTGTATCAAATTGTGAAAAATCACAAGCTTCGATTGAATAGTGTCCAGAGTTGTGTGGACGCGGTGCAATTTCGTTGACAATAATGTCATCTGATGTCGCGAACATCTCAACACAAAGTGTCCCAGACAATTCCAATTGTTCAGCAATTTGCGTTGCCATAGCTTGTGCTTTTTTGGCAAGCTCATCAGAAATACGAGCAGGCACGATAGTTTTTGACAAGATGTTGTTGCGATGAATATTTTCTTGAACTGGGAAAACAGTCATCTCCTTACCATTACCTGACACAATCACTGAAATTTCAAGGTCAAAATTCACAAATTCTTCTAGCACACATTCACAAGAATTGGCTAATTTATTTGCAGCTTCCAAATCATCGGCTGATTTAATGACGATTTGACCATGACCGTCGTAACCGCCAGTTGCAGTTTTCAAGACATAATTCTTAGACAAATCAATATCTTCAAGGTCAAGACTTGATGTCACAACTTTATAAGGCGCTACGGTAACACCAGCTTTTTGAGATAAAAAGTTTTTCTCAAAAATACGATTTTGTGAAATTCTAAGCAGATCAGTTCCTTGGGGTAATTGATTTGCTTTTACCACTGCATCCAAAGCATCCGCATCGACATTTTCAAACTCATAAGTAAGCACATCACAGCGCTCTGCCAATTCACGCATCGCGTCAACGTCATCGTAAGGTGCCACAATCATATCACTAACACGAGATGCAGGACAATCTTTCGTTGGATCAAGTGTAACCACCTTATGTCCCATATAGATAGCTGAGATAGCCATCATTTGACCTAGTTGACCACCACCGATAATACCAATTGTTTTAGTCGAGTTCATCAGTTGATGCCTCCGCAGCTTTGCCTTGTTCGATGGCAAATTTTTCTAGTTTTTCTGCCAAAGCAGCATCTTCAATTGCTAAAATACGAAGAGCTGTAAGAGCAGCATTTTTAGCTCCTGACTCACCAATCGCCATTGTTGCCACAGGGACACCACCAGGCATTTGAACGATTGAATAAAGAGAATCAAGTCCGCTAAGGGCACGTGACTTCACAGGAACACCAATAACCGGAAGTGTTGTTTTTGCTGCAACCATACCAGGTAAATGCGCAGCACCACCAGCACCAGCAATAATCACCTTGATGCCGCGACCTCTTGCTTCTTCGGCATGTTTAAACATCAAATCTGGTGTACGGTGAGCTGAAACAACTTTCTTTTCATAAGCCACACCAAATTCATCAAGTACTTCTGCTGTTTTTTTCATGGTAGCCCAATCTGATTTGCTTCCCATGATAACTGAAATTAATGGTTTCATTATTTTCCTTCCAATTGTTTTATATCTTCAACATCAAGAACAGGATAGCCAAGGGCTTTTAACTTTTGGGCAAAAAGACCACTACCTGCCACTTTTTTACCAGAAAAGTTTCCGTCGTAAATCTGATTAACACCACATGACGGGCTGCGCGATTGTAAAATAGCTAAATCAATAGACTTTTTAGCAAGCTCATTGACACAACGCTCAATGCCTTTTTCAAACAGGTCATCGTAACAATTCCCTCTCTTATCAAGAACATGTCCATCAACTAATTCAACAGGTTCTCGTGGTGTAGGCAGACCAGCTAAAACTTCTGGGCAAATGGCTACCACTTCTTTGTCAGCAACATAATCAACCAGAGCTTGATTGTAATTATGACCACCGTTATACTTACACTTCTCACCCAAGAGACAAGCGCTGACTAAAACACATTTAGGTTTAACGTCCAAGAGCTTTACTTCCGATATCGTTGCGATAGAAAAGACCTGTTGTATCTTGCTTAGCAAGCTCTGCATAAATAACATCTTGAGCAGATTTTACGTCAGCCTCTGTTGTGACTAACATGTATACACGTCCACCATTTGAAAGCAATGCTTTATCATCAGCGAACTTAGCTCCTGCGTAATAAGTAATCACATCACCTGATGTTTTTTCTGGAAGACGAACACCTTTTTCGTAGGCAACTGGGTAACCTTCTGAGGCAACTACCACACCCAAAGTAACGCCCTTGTCAGTCCAAGTGATTTCTGGCTCTTTACCGTCTAAAATATCAGTAATGTTTTGAGCAAAATCAGATGTCAAACGCGGCAAGATAACTTGAGTTTCAGGGTCACCAAAGCGTGAATTAAATTCAATAACTTTAGGACCATCAGCTGTTAAAATAAGTCCTGCATAAAGAACACCAAGGTATGGACGTCCTTCAGCAATCATCCCATTAAGAACAGGCTTAACGATTGTTTCAACGGCTGTATCAACAACACTTTGTGGCAAATGTGGTACTGGTGCGTAAGCTCCCATACCACCAGTATTAGGACCTTTATCGCCATCAAAAGCACGTTTGTGGTCTTGCGCAGTTGGCATGATATAGAAGTTATCGCCATTGACAAAAGCAAACAATGAGAATTCTTCGCCATCAAGAAATTCTTCAATAACCACACGTGCACCAGAATCACCAAATTTATTATCAAGCAACATTTCATGTGCAGCTTCAACGGCTTGTTCTACTGTTTCAGCAACTACCACACCTTTACCTAATGCCAAACCGTCAGCTTTAACAACAATCGGTGCGCCATGTTCTTCAATATAACTCTTTGCTTGCTCAAAATCTGAGAAAGTGCTGTAAGCCGCTGTTGGAACATGATATTTAGCCATGATTGATTTAGCAAAGTCTTTAGACCATTCAAGCTCCGCAGCAGCTTTACTTGGACCGAAGGCTTTCAAACCTGCAGCATTAAAATCATCAACAATTCCTGCAGCCAAAGCATCATCAGGTCCGATAAATGCCCAAGCAATGTCATTTGCTTTCGCAAAATCAATTAGTTTAGAATGTTCGGAAATTCCGATATTTACTAAATCAAGTCCATCAAGTGTCATCCCATCATTTCCAGGTGCTACAAAAACCTGGCTCACTTGAGGAGATTCCAACAACTTCTTAGCAATAGCGTGCTCACGCCCGCCAGAGCCAACAACTAAAAGTTTCATAAGTAAAAATACCTCAATAGAAAACAATCACAGGAGCCTAGGCTCCAAAATCAACAAAGCACGTAAAAACAAAATATTTTCACGAATTATCTAGATATATTATAACATATTTGTTCGGAAATAGATGGAAATCCTGTGATAAGTTTAGAAAAAATACCATAAAAATAAAAAAATCCCAATCTAGATAGACTGGGACTTGGTTGGATTATGAAAAAAAGTTTATTTAGGAGTTATTGTTAGTATAGTAAGCATTACTTAAGTGAGACTTAAGCATAACTTTCAAAAAGCTTAAAGTAAAAGCATCCTAGCCTTAGCCAAGATGCTTCATGAAATATTTATTAAAGGAAGTTTGCCTATTTATCTTAGTGGCGGAAGTGACGAACACCTGTAAATACCATGGCAATGCCGTATTTATCAGCCATGTCGATAGATTCTTGGTCACGAACTGAACCACCAGGTTGGATGATAGCTTTCACACCTGCGGCAGCAATTTCTTCAACGTTATCTGCAAATGGGAAGAAAGCATCACTAGCAAGGACAGCACCGTCAAGACGATCTTTAGCTTGGTCAAGCGCAATACGAACTGAAGCAACACGGTTTGTTTGACCAGGACCAACACCAAGTGTCATGTGGTCATTTGTCACGATGATACCGTTAGATTTAACATATTTGATTGATTTCCAAGCAAATTCAAGAGCTGCTTTTTCTTGGTCAGTTGGTTGACGTTTTGTGACAACTTTCCAATCTGCTGGATTTTCTTCGATAACATCTTGGTTTTGAACCAAAAGTCCACCAACAACACCAGTGTATTCTTTTTCAACTTGACTAGCTTCTTGAGCGTCAAATGGCAATTGAAGAATACGCATGTTTTTCTTCTTAGTTGTCAAGATTTCAAGAGCTTCATCAGAATAGCTTGGAGCAATGATGATTTCAAGGAAGATAGCGTGCATTTTCTTAGCTGTTGCAGCGTCAACTTCGCGGTTAAGCACAACGATTCCACCAAAGATTGAAACAGGGTCTGATTCATAAGCGTAATCCCAAGCTGTTTCGATGTCATCAGCTTGTCCGATACCACATGGGTTCATGTGTTTAAGAGCAACAACAGTTGGGCGATCTTTGAAATCGCGGATGATACGGATAGCTGCATCAGCATCACGAATGTTGTTAAATGACAATTCTTTACCATTCAATTGTTTAGCAGAAGCAATTGAGTAATCTGTTGGCAATGCTTTTTGGTAGAAATCCGCGTCTTGTTGTGGGTTTTCACCATAACGCATTGGTTGTTTCAAATCGTAAGTGATGGTAAGTTTTTCAGGTTTTGTTTCACCAACTTGTTTTGTAAAGTATTCCGCAATCAAAGCATCGTATGCTGCTGTGTGACGGAAGACTTTCGCTGCCAAACGTTGACGAGTTTCAAATGTTGTTTCACCATTTGCTGACAATTCATCCAAAACAACAGCGTAATCAGCTGGGTCAACGACAACTGTAACACTAGCGTGGTTTTTAGCTGCAGAGCGAAGCATTGAAGGACCACCAATATCAATGTTTTCAACCGCATCAGCGTAAGTCACATCTGGTTTCAAGATTGTTTCTTTGAATGGGTAAAGGTTAACCACAACAAGGTCAATCAATTCGATGTGATTATCTTTTGCTGCTTGAAGGTGACTATCAAGGTCACGACGAGCCAAAAGACCACCGTGGATATTTGGGTGAAGTGTCTTCACACGTCCATCCATCATTTCTGGGAAACCAGTCACATCATCAATCGCAATTGTATCAACACCTGCTTTATCAAGCGCAACTTTTGTTCCACCAGTTGAGATAATATCCCAACCAAGTTTTTTCAATTCTTGAGCAAATTCAACAATGCCCGCTTTGTCAGAAACACTAATTAGTGCACGTTTTGTCATTTTTTCTCCTTTAAAAAGATGTTACTGCTATTTTTAAATTTAAAGTCATCACAAAGCATAAGTTGTGAGATTACTTTTTCTCAACTCCCAAGCTCTCTAAAACCTCAGGATAAAGCTTATACTCATTTTCATGAATGCGAGCTTCAAAACTTTCAATGGTATCACCTGCTAGACGAGGCACACGAACTTGTTTAATCACTGTCCCTGTATCGACACCACTGTCAACCCAATGAATGGTAACGCCAGACTGGTCAACTCCTGCTTCCCAAGCATCATCAATACCATGAGCGCCTGGAAATTCAGGAAGATAAGCTGGATGAATATTGATAATACGACCTTCGTAAGCTTTTAACAAAGTCGTTCCAACAATTTTCATATAACCAGCCAAGCAAACCAAATCAATGTCATATTTTTCAAGCAAAGCCACAATCGCTTCTTCATAAGCTGTTTTACTGTCAAACTCTTTAAGCTCAAAAGTATGAGTTGTTACACCCAGTTTTTCAGCACGTTCTAAGACATAAGCATCTCGGTGGTCTGAAAAGACAAACTCAACCGGAAACTGCTCAGCAATAACTTGAAAATTCGACCCATTACCGCTCGCAAATACTGCGATTTTTTTCATTATTTAATCACCACACTTGCATCTGCTTTTTTAACGATGCGACCAAGTTCGTAAACTGGTTCGTCAAGTAATTCTTTCACACGTTCAACTTTGTCAGGGCTAACTGCCATCATCAAACCAATACCCATGTTGAAGATTTCAAACATTTCTTCGTGTTTGATGTTGCCATATTTTTCAAGAGCTTTGAAAATTGGAAGAACTGGAATTTTATCTTCTTCGATTTCAGCTGCCAAATCATCAGCGAACATACGTGGCACATTTTCGATGAATCCACCACCAGTGATGTGGGCAATACCATTAACCAATTCTTCTTTGATAAGCGGAAGCACTGCTTTAACATAAATACGAGTTGGTTCAAGAAGGACTTCTTTCAATTTTTTACCTTCAAGTTCTGGAAGAACTTCTTCACCTGAATAATCAGCAAAAACTCGACGAACAAGTGAGTAACCATTTGAGTGGATACCGCTTGAAGCAAGTCCAAGAAGAACGTCGCCATCAGAAACTTTTGAACCATCAATGATTTGTGATTTTTCAGCAACACCTACTGCAAAACCAGCCAAATCATAATCATCTTCACCGTACATGCCAGGCATTTCAGCAGTTTCACCACCGATAAGAGCTGCACCAGATTGGACACAACCTTCAGCAACACCAGCAACAACTTGTTCAAGTTTTGCAGGTTCATTTTTACCAGTTGCGATGTAATCTAAGAAGTAAAGTGGTTCTGCACCAGCAGCAATGATATCATTGACACACATCGCCACACAGTCTTGACCAATGGTATCGTGTTTGTCATATTTAATGGCAAGCATAAGTTTTGTTCCCACACCATCAGTTCCTGAAATCAAAACAGGTTCTTTAACGCCAGTTTTAGTAAGGTCAAACATACCACCAAAACCACCAAGAGCTCCCATAACACCTGCACGTTCAGTACGCGCAACGTGTTTTTTGATACGTGCAACAACTTCATAACCCGCTTCAACATCAACACCAGACTGAGCGTAAGCATTTTTTGACATAATAATTTTCTCCTTTTTGGGAAATAGCAGAGCTATTTAAACATTTTTCCAGATAAGTTTATTTGAATTTTCCAAAGTATCGTTGATTAACTTATTATAACCATCGACAGCTTTAGAAATAGCAGTTCTAACTTCTTCTTGAGAAGCATCAACATCTTGATAAGCATAATTGATAGCTCTTGAACATGGAATAATAACACCAGTTCCTTTATCATCAAATGCTGATTCAAGCAAAGTGACATCTCCACCTTGATATCCAATACCAGGCATCAAGAACAATGAGTTCGGTAATAGTTTTCTAAATTTAGCAACTTCTTCTGGATAAGTTGCACCGATAACTGCACCTAAATCAGAATATCCATACTTACCAACTTTTGTTCCATGATTATTAATGTAATCACAAACAAGTTCTGATACTGTAGCACCATTAACTGTTTCCATGTCTTGTAACTCACCAGAAGAGGGATTGCTAGTTTTAACAAGAATAATTGTTCCATTACCAGTTTCATGACCAACTTCTACAAATGGTGTCACCCCATCACTTCCTAGAAAAGGATTTACTGTAACAGCATCAACATAACTTGTTTCATCCATCCATTCATCACAAGAACCTTTGAAGAAAGCTTTAGCATAAGCTTCAGAAGTCGTTCCGATATCCCCACGCTTGGCATCTGCAATAACCAACAATCCTTTTTCATGAGCATAAGCAACAGTATCCCAGAAAGCTTGTAAACCTTCTGCACCATATTTTTCAAAATAGGCAAGCTGTGGTTTGATAGCAGGCACCTTACCATCAATTAAATCAATAACCATTTTATTAAAAGTCAAGATAGCATATGCAGCACCTTTCGGAGTTTTACCATACTTTTCTGTAGCCTCTTGCAAAAGATAAGTTGGATACTTGTCTAAAATCGGATCTAAACCAACACAAAGATGTGAGTGAGTTGCTATAACTTTTTCAATATATTTATCTGAAAACATGAATTCAGCATAAGCATTTTTATTTTTTGATAACATTTTCCTATCCTATAGTGCCATATATGCCAAAAATGGACTAATATAGATGGCTATATAAATCAATGTAATCCATGGCTGATAATCAATATAAAACTCCTTAAAAGTCAACGACCACGGGTGTTTAATAATTACCCACCCAACAACATCGACAATTATAGTTAATGTTCCCCAGAGTAGTGATGTTAGAACCACTTCATACAGCGTAACTACTGGTAAAGTAAACAAATACATATAAGCAGCAATAGGGAAAATTAAAATATTATATAGTGGATGCCAAGGTTTAGTTGCTTCGTAACCTTCTCCCATACCTGGACCATCAGCCATCGATGACATTTTAAGAACAACAATATTAAAGACCGTATGTCCTACACCAAAGATAAAAGTCACTACAATATAAGCCAACCAGTACCATAGCATGGACAAACCAAATTCTTGCATTACATTGTTCCTTCCTCTAACCAAAAGCTATTTATTCTCATTAACTTCGTGAATATAGAAACTTGTTTTTTCTTCCAAGCTCTTGAGGTATGCTTCTTCATAATCATAGAGTGGTGTTGGATACTTACCGTCAAAGTATGCCACACAAAGACCACCATTTGGAGCATCTGTATCAAGACCGATTGATTCAATCAAACCATCAATTGACAAGTAAGTTAGACTATCTGCACCGATAATTTCACAAACTTCATCTTTGGTATGATTAGCCGAAATCAATTCACGACGATTTTGAATGTCGATACCGTAGAAACATGGGTATTTCAACTCTGGACTACCAATAGCCACGTGAACTTCTGTTGCACCAGCTTCACGAAGAAGACGAACGATACGACGTGATGTAGTTCCACGTACGATAGAATCATCTACCATGACCACACGCTTACCTTTAACAACACCTGAAACAGCTGAAAGTTTCATACGAACACCTTGCTCACGCAATTCTTGTGTCGGTTGAATGAAGGTACGTTGTGTGTATTGATTTTTCACCAAGCCCATTTCATTAGGAAGACCTGATTCTTCAGCAAATCCCATGGCTGCTGAAAGCGATGAATTTGGCACACCAACAACGATATCAGCTTCATGATGAAACTCTTGTGCCAAACGTTTCCCCATATTTTTACGAGCTGTGTGAACATTGACACCGTAAATGTCACTATCAGGGCGGGCAAAGTAAATGTATTCCATTGAACAAATGGCAAGTTGGGTGTCATTTGTATAAGAATCATAGCGAATACCACTATCGTCGATAATCACCATTTCACCTGGTTTAACATCGCGAACCCATTTAGCACCAACCACTTCAAAAGCACATGTTTCACTTGAAACCACCCAAGCTCCATTTTCCATTTGACCAATTGACAATGGACGAAAACCATTTGGATCAAGCGCAGCAATTAACTTATCTTTTGTCATCAACAGATAAGCAAAGCCACCTTTGACAGTGTTAAGGGCTTCTTTAACTTTCCCAAGGAACTCTGGATTGTGACTACGACGAATCAAATGCATCAAAATTTCAGTATCTGATGAGGCATTGAAAATCGCACCTTCATCTTCAAGTTCTTTCTTCAATGATACGGCATTTGTCAAATTACCATTGTGGCAAAGACCAAATTGTTCATCTGTAAAGTTGTAAAGGAAAGGTTGGATGTTATTAATAGAGGCTGAGCCAGCAGTCGCGTAACGAACGTGACCGATAGCTGCAGTCCCTGTCAATTTTTCCAAATCAGCAGGATTTTTAAACACATCTGAAAGGAGACCTGTATTGCGATGTTGAAGAAGTTTGCCGTTATCGTTAGTTACGATACCAGCACCTTCTTGACCGCGGTGTTGAAGACTGTGGAGTCCAAAATAAGTGACGTGAGCAGCTTGAGGATGTCCCCAAATCCCAAACACACCACACTCTTCATTAAGAGATTTAACTTCGTATGTCATTCTTTTTTATTACCTAAATTTACTCGTCAGAATTTTTCTCTGATAAGTTGACAAAAGGTACTCACGTACCCTGTCACTATCAATTCTATAAAATATATTTTTGTGGATATTAAGCTTTAGTGAAATACTCAACCGCGCTACGGAACAAGTGTTGGTCTTTATTTCCTGGAATATTTTGGAAAAGACCATCTTCGTAACGTTCTGAGTGTCCCATCTTACCGATGATTTGTCCGTTCTTGCTTGTGATACCTTCAATAGCATTCACAGAGCCATTTGGATTGTATTTAGAATCCATGCTTGGTTTGCCATCGAAGTCAACGTATTGACTAAAGATTTGTCCGTTATCACGAAGTTCAGCAAACTCTTCATCAGTCACAACAAATTTACCTTCACCATGTGAAACTGGAATAGCGTAAACATCACCAACTTCAACACCAGCAAGCCAAGGTGAGTTTGTATTTGCAATACGTGTTTCAACCATTTTCGCCACGTGTTGGTTAGCATCGTTGTAGAAAAGAGTTGGACTTGTTTCAGTAGCATCTTCAAAGTTACCGTATGGAAGAAGACCTGATTTAACAAGGGCTTGGAATCCATTACAGATACCAATGATAAGACCACCTTTTTCGATAAAGCTATCAATAGCTGCGCGAACTTTTTGGTTAAGCAAGATGTTCACGATAAATTTAGCAGAACCATCTGGTTCATCAGCAGCTGAGAATCCTCCAGCAAAGAAGATAATGTTAGCTTTACTGATGTTGTCAACCATTGTATCAACTGAAGCTTCAATAGCTGCTTCATTAAGTGTCACAAATGGTACCAAATTAACTTTTGCACCAGCTTGTTCAAAGGCTTTAGCTGAATCGTATTCTGAGTTTGTACCAGGGAAAACTGGTATGTAAACAAGTGGTTCAGCAACTTTTTGACTTGCCTTAATCACAGCGTCTGAAGCGACAGCTGGAACATCTTCAAGCTTAGTACTTTGTTCAAATTCAGTTGGGTAAACTTCTTCAAGTGTTCCTTCAAAGGCTGAAAGAAGTTTGTCACCAGCAAGGTTGATATCGTTGACAGTAAGTGTAAAGTCAGCTGTTGTTTCACCAATTTTAATAGCGTCAGCAATTTCTTCATCTGAAGTAAAGACAAAGCCACCAAGTTGTGCTGTCAAGCTTGTTGCAAGCTCGGCCAATTCAACCTTAGCACCGATATGATTACCAAAGCTAGCAAGTGCCAAGCTTTCCATCACACCACCGTATTTAACAGCTGACGCTGCTGTAATGTGATGTGCTTTTTGAATGGCTTCAAATTTAGCAAAGTTACCTTTGATTAGGTCAAAATCAATATCTTGTGAAATAGCTTGACCTGGAATATAGTAAACATTTTCGCCAGCTGCTTTAAATTCAGGTGAAAGAACTTTACGGCTATCAGCTGTTGTTACCCCAAAAGCAACCAATGTTGGTGGTACTGTCAATTCTTCAAAAGTACCAGACATTGAATCTTTACCACCAATTGATGGTAAACCAAGTTGAATTTGAGCTTCGATTGAACCAAGAAGAGCTGAGACAGGTTGACCAAAGCGTTCAGCTTTTTTATCCATACGTTGGAAGTATTCTTGATAAGAAAAACGTGCTTTAGACCAGTTTGCTCCAGTTGCCACCAAACGTGCTGTCGCTTCAATCACAGCATAAGCAGCACCGTGATATGGTGACCATTCAGCAATGTAAGGATTGAATCCTTGAGCCATGACTGAAGCTGTTGTTGTTACACCATTTTGAACAGGAAGTTTTTGAACAGAACTTTCTGTTGGTGTGATTTGGTAGCGACCACCAATTGGATGGTTAACTGTTGAACGACCAACAGAGCTATCAAAGATTGTTTGTAAACCTTTTTGGCTAGCATGGTTAAGGTCTGAAAGGACTTTAGTTGTATCAGTTTCAAGAGTTGCTGCTGAAGTTGTACGTTGTTCTGGCATGTCAACTTGACTGTCAACAACATCAGCATCAACGACCACGCGCACACCGTTAGTATCAAGGAAACGACGTTCAATATCGACAATGGTTTGACCATTCCAAGTCATGACAAGGTTTGGTTTTTCTGTAACTGTCGCAACAACAACAGCATCGATATTTTCTTTGTGACATTCAGCTACGAAAGCTTCAACGTCTTTCGGACGAACTACAACAGCCATACGTTCTTGTGATTCTGAGATAGCAATTTCAGTTCCGTTAAGCCCTTGATATTTAAGTGGCACTTTATTAAGGTCAATTTCAAGACCATCAGCCAATTCACCAATCGCAACACAGACTCCACCAGCACCAAAGTCATTTGATTTTTTGATGAGGCGAGTCACATTGCCATTACGGAAAAGGCGTTGAATTTTACGTTCTTCGATGGCATTACCTTTTTGAACTTCTGCGCCAGCTGTTTCAACAGATTCAACTGTTTGAACTTTAGATGAACCAGTTGCACCACCGACACCATCACGACCTGTTTTACCTCCAAGAAGGATAACTACATCACCAGCTTCTGGTTTTTCACGAACAACATTACCTTTAGGAGCTGCACCGACAACAGCACCAAGTTCCATACGTTTAGCAACAAATCCTGGGTGGAAGTATTCTTTAACGTAAGTTGTTGCAAGACCGATTTGGTTACCATATGAAGAATAACCATGAGCTGCTGTTTTAGAAATCACTTGTTGTGGCAATTTACCAAGACGAGTTTCTGCAATTGGTGTTGTGATATCACCAGCACCTGAGATACGCATAGCTTGGTAAACATAAGAACGTCCTGACAATGGGTCGCGAATAGCACCACCAATACATGTTGCAGCACCACCAAATGGTTCAATTTCTGTTGGGTGATTATGTGTTTCATTCTTGAACATAAGAAGCCAAGGTTCTTTAACACCATTCACATCTACTTCGATTTCAACAGAACATGCGTTGATTTCATCTGAGACTTCCATGTCGTCCAAACGTCCATTAGCACGTTCGTAACGACCAAAGATAGTCGCCATATCCATCAATGTTTGTGGTTTTTCAGAGCGACCTAATTCATCACGCATAGCAATGTATTTATCATAAGTTGCTTGCAATTGTTTTTGGAATTTAGACGCTGAGAAATCAATATGTTTAAGCTCAGTTTCAAAGGTTGTGTGACGGCAGTGGTCTGACCAGTAAGTGTCCAAAACTTTCAATTCAGTTTCAGTTGGCACACGACCAATTGATTTGAAATAATCTTGGATGAAAAGAAGGTCATCAACTTCCATCGCCAAACCTTGTTCAGCTTTGTAGTCAGCAAATTCAGCTGCTGTATAAGTTTTAAAGAAATCAAGATTTGGAATTGTTTTGTCAGATTCTGAAAATGCTTGTGGGGCAATTCCTGTTGTAATACCTTTAAAACGAGAATCAACAGGATTAAGCAAATAATTCTTAACCGCATCAAGTTCAGCTGCAGCGATATCTTTATTAACGAGATAAAGTTGAGCAGTATTAACAGTCACGTCACTATTGCTACCAAGCAAAAGCAAGGCTTCTTGTGATGAGGCTGCACGTTGGTCAAACTGACCAGGAAGTGATTCAATCGCAAAGAAAGCATAATTAGCAAGTTCAGCAACCAAATCATTTTCAGCCAAAATATTATCTGTTACTTGTTCAGAAAAGATATGTTTTTCCGCACGTTCAAAAAGTGCTTTGTCTAGCCCAAAAACATCATAAACTTGAATGATACGTAGATCAGTCAAACTTGTTAATTGAAGATTATGTTTAAGCTCTTTAACAAGCGCTTGAGCTTTAATATTGAAATTTGATTTTTTCTCAACGAAAATTCGTTTATCCATTTTTTACCCTTTTTAGAATTCTTCTTTTACCTACTAGCAAATGTTGCAGATTATTTAAGTCCTTTTAGTTTTTCAAGAACAACTTCATAAACATCTGTTAAGCTACCAAGATCACGACGGAAGACATCTTTGTCCATGTGGTGACCTTCAGCATCCCAAAGACGGCAGTTATCAGGTGAAAATTCATCAGCAAGAATGATTTTACCGTCTTTATCTTTACCAAATTCCAATTTGAAATCAATCAAAGTAAGTCCGATTTGTTTGAACCAATCTTTCAAAAGTTCATTAATACGACGTGTTTCAGCTTTGATGTAAGCAATATCTTCATCGCTTGCAATACCAAGGAATTTCACATGTTCATCATTAATGAATGGGTCATCCAATTCATCGTTTTTGTAATAAAACTCAACAATTGGTGTGTCCAATTTGATACCTTCTTCGACACCAAAACGTTTTGAGAATGAACCTGCTGTAACATTACGCAAAACAACTTCAAGAGGAACAATATCAACTTTTTTGTTCAATTGTTCGGTTTCTGACAATTGTTTAACAAAGTGAGTTGCCACACCTGCTTCATTCAATTTAGTAAAAATTAAAGATGAGATTTGATTATTAAGAACGCCTTTACCTTTAATAGTCTCTTTACGAGCACCATTAAGCATTGTTGCTTGGTCTTTGTAGACTGAAATAATCAAGTTCTCATCTTCTGAAGTTGTGTAAATATCTTTAGCTTTTCCCGTATAAATTAGTTGTCGTGACATGTTTTTGTTCGCCTTTCGCTTTTATTCTACTAAATTTTAACACATGCTCTAACCAATTTCAATATTTAACAGACTTTTTAATAAAATAAAAATAAAAACGTCCGCTTTTAGCGAACGTTTTTGCTTAATTTACTCTATTATAGAGATATTCCATCATTTCTCCCATACATTTCATGTCTTCAACATCTTCGTCAGGGATTTCCAAATGAAACTCATCTTCCAAGTTGATGATAAATTCCATCAAGGCAATTGAATCAACTCCCAAATCATCATGAAGACTCGTTGTTTGCGTAATCTCCATATCTGGTTTATTCATTTGCTCCTTAATGATGAAACTAATCCTTTCAAAAATAGCCTCTTTTGTCATTTCATCCTCCCTTTTCATTAGTCTTTTGGTGTGAATGCTTCAACCAATTGACCAACAACATTTGTATCTAACATCTTACGAGCTTGTCTAATAGTATAGTAAACAGCTTGCGCGTCACTTGAACCATGACATTTCACAACAGGTGCTTTAAGCCCAAAGAGAACTGCACCACCTGCACTTGAATAATCCATAGTATCTTTTAGACTATACAAACTGTCTTTTAGTAGAAGGGCTCCTAATTTTGCTTTCCATCCACCTGATTTAATAGAAGATTTCAAGCTTCCCATAATGTTAAGAGCAGTTCCTTCCATCGTTTTAAGAACAGCATTTCCAGTAAATCCATCTGATACCACAACATCAGCAATGCCATTCATCAAATCACGCGCTTCAACATTTCCAACAAAATTCAAACTAGTATCTTCTGCCAAAAGAGTATAAGCTTCCTTATGAAGCGGGTCACCTTTAGTAGCCTCTGTTCCGTTATTTAGCAGACCAACTCGAGGTTTATCAATGCCACGAACATTTTTAGCATAAAATGAGCCCAAGATAGCATATTGGTGCAAGTGTTTAGGTGTATTTTCCGCATTAGCACCAAGGTCCAACATATCATAACCTTTACCATCTAAAGTTGGTAGAGTAGACATAAGCCCTGGACGATCAATTCCTTTAATACGTCCAACAACAAAAAGTCCTGCTGCCAAAAGAGCACCTGTATTACCCGCAGAAATCACAGCATCTGCTGTTCCTTCCTTAACGGCTTGAGCACCAAGTACCATACTAGCTTTCTTTTTACGACGAATCGCTTTTGCTGGCTCATCGTCCGAATTAATTTTTTCATCTGTATGAATAATTGATACACGGTCTGTTGCTGTCAAATATTCCTTAATTTTTGCTTCATCTCCATAAAGTTGAATCTCAATATCTGAGAATTCAGCCAAGGCACGATTAACTCCCTCAACAATAGCTTTAGGAGCATTATCTCCGCCCATAGCATCAATAGCAATTTTCTTCATATGAATTTCCTCACAAAACATTATCGCCTTATTATAGCATGATTCGCGATTTTTTTCATTTTTTGAAAATCCTCGCATGCTTTCAGAAAAAAAAAGCCATCTGATAAGCAGGATGAAAATTCTACCTATCAAGTGACTTTATTTCATAATATTTCCCCAAGTTCCTAAATCATCGATGAATTTCTTACTCTTCAAACGAAGACCAACGTAATTATCATAAATATCATCAATAAATAAACGCAATTTTTGTTTCATCTCTGGTTTAACAGAAATTGTCTTCAAATCATCAAATTGAATTGCTTGAAAACGATCCACCAGATAAAGAACATTTGGATCCAAATGACTGCGATGCTCATCTTTCACATAATGTTCAGGACAAAGCAAACCAGAATACTTGTGTGAAAAATCAAAAGGAAGCCCTACACGATGACAAAAAGCACAGTCATGAAAATTAAGACTAACACCAAAACGTTCTAAAATCTGAATCTCAAAAATATTAGTCAAAATTTCATAGTCAAGCCCCTCTTCCATCAACAAAAGAGTCTTCTTTAAAAAGGCAAATAACTGCGGATCTGCAACACCATCTGGTACAGCAGCATCAGCTAGGGACGTCACATAAGACGCATAAGATAGTTTAAATAAATCCGCATTAATCTCCTTGAAAGAATCAACTTCCTTATAATCTTCAATAAAAGATAAACCAGTCTCATTGATTTTTAAAATAAATTTAGCTACCGTTAACGGTTGAATAGCCGAATTAAAGCGAGATTTACTAGCATGTTTCACAAAAAACATGTGTTTCCCATTGGTTTCAGTAAAAATCTTAACTAACTTATCATCCTCACGATAATTACGATTATAAAGGACAAGACCGTAAGTTTCCTTATTTTGCATGTTCTTCCATAAATTCTTTCAAACGATCCATGGCTGTTGTGATTGTTTCCATACTTGCCGCATATGACAAACGAAGATAGCCTTCACCATATTTACCAAACGCCACACCTGGAATAAAAGCAACTGCTTTTTCACGAGCAAAATCTTGACAGAATTTAAATGAATCTTGTTCATAGCCAGCTGGAATCTTAGCAAAAATGTAAAAGGCACCATCTGGTTTAATAATCTTAAAACCAAGTGCTGACATCTTATCAATGATGTAATCACGACGTTTCATATACTCTGCTTTCATTGGAAGAGCATCATCTTTACCAACTGAAAGAGCTTCAATCGCAGCAAACTGTGCCATTGTTGCAGCAGCTGTAACCAAGTATTGGTGACTTTTAATCAACTGCGCTGTAAAATTAGCTGGTGCAAAAATCATACCAATTCGCCAACCTGTCATAGCGTGAGATTTAGAAAGACCATTAATTAAAATAGTTTGTTCTGGAAGATATTCAGCAATTGATACATGAGGTTCATCACTATAAGTTAATTCAGAATAAACTTCATCTGAAACCACAAAAACATCATATTTCTTAAGCACATCCGCCAAAGCTTTAATTTGTTCACGTGAATAAGTCACACCAGTTGGGTTAGTTGGGTAATTAAGCAAAACAGCTTTTAGCTTATCGCCTTGTTCCAAAACGGCTTTTTCAAGCATTTCTGGTGTTAAAACAAAATCATTAGCTGTTGTATCAATTTCAACAATTTCAGCTCCTACAAGATTAACAATAGGTTCATAACCAGGATAAGCTGGCGCAGGCAAAAGAACTGTATCACCAGGTTCCAAAATAGCCGTTAAAGTTGCTGACAAAGCTTCCGTTGCTCCAATTGTAACCAAAATTTCATTGTCAGGATTATAAGACAAATGATATTTAGATTTCAAAAAATCTGCAGCTGCTTGACGAAGAGCAGGTAAACCTGCCATCCCAGTATAGTGAGACTGATTGGCATCAATCGCAGCTTTTGCTGCCTCTTTAACATGATCAGGTGTTGTAAAATCAGGCTCTCCAAGAGTCAATTTCATAATGCCTGGCACGTCAGAGATAGACTGATCAAATTGACGAATCAACGACACTTCGATCTTATTTAAATTTTTATTAAAACGATCTGTTAAACTCATAGTTTCACCTCAAAAATCTAATTACATCTATTATACATAAAATTTGATAATTATACACCCTTTTTCAAGTTATCCACAGCAATAACCGAACGATGTCTAAAAGTGACTTATCCACATGTTAATATCTAAAACTAAAAAAATCGCTGGAATAACACCAACGATTTCTTCTGACTTAAAGTCAAATCTTATTTATTAGCTGTTCCCATTTCAAACAATGGTGACAAAGGACGTTTTTCGTGAATACGAGTAATTGCTTCAGCAATTAATTCAGCGATTGAAATTTGTTCAATCTTATCGATCAAACGTTCTTCTGGAAGATAGATAGTATCCAAAACAACCAATTTTTGGATTGCTGATTTCTCGATATTCTCAAGAGCAGGGCCAGAAAGAACTGGGTGAGTACATGATGCATAAACCGCAGTTGCTCCAGCTTCAGCAAGAGCATCTGCTGCGTGACAAATAGTACCTGCTGTATCGATCATATCATCAATCAAGATACATTTTTTACCTTTAACATTACCAATGATGTTCATAACTTCACTGGTATTCATTTTTGTAACACTACGACGTTTATCAATGATAGCAATCGGTGTTTGGAGGAATTGTGCCAATTTACGTGCACGAGTCACACCACCGTGGTCAGGACTAACGACAACAACATCGTCTCCAACCAATCCGTGACGGTCAAAGTAATCAGCGATCAATGGTGCACCCATCAAATGATCAACTGGAATATCAAAGAAGCCTTGAATTTGTGCAGCGTGCAAGTCAACAGTCAAAAGACGATCAACTCCAGCTACTTCAAGCATATTTGCGACTAATTTAGAAGTAATCGGTTCGCGTGAACGAGCTTTACGGTCTTGACGTGCATAACCGTAGTAAGGAATAACCACACTAATTTTTTCAGCACTAGCGCGTTTAAGAGCATCAACCATAATCAAGATTTCCATCAAGTTATCGTTAACTGGTGAGCTAGTTGACTGTAAAATAAAGACATGGTCGCCGCGAATTGATTCTTCAATGTTGACTTGGATTTCACCATCAGAAAATTGACGAACGGTTGATTTTCCGAGTTGAATTCCCATAGCCGAAGCTACTTTTTCTGCTAATTCTTTGTTTGACGATAAGGCAAACAATTTTAAATCAGAATAAGACATGATTTCCTCCAAAGTTTTTATCCTTTACCATTTTAACGTTTTTTTAGCATTTTTTCAATGACAAATGCGTTAAATCCGCTAAATACAGGCAAAATAGAGGGACACAAAAAAAGAGAAGGACATAATCCTTCTCACAGTTTTATTATTGGTAGATATAGTAGACAGTTCCGCCACCCCAAGTTGATGAAGTTGGGTTGAACCATCCACGGTAGTTACCGATTGATGAGTTACCAGCGTAGTTAGCTTCCATAACTTGGATGTTAGTTGAGCTTTGAACAGCTGTTACGTATGCAACGTGTCCATAACCACCACCATCGTATGGCCATACAGCTACTGCACCAGCTTGTGGTGTAGTACCTACAGAGTGACCAGCAGCTTGTGCGCTAGCAATCCATTGGTTAGCATTACCCCAGTAGTTACCAACCCATGAAGCAAGTGATTTAACACCCCAAGTACATTGACCTACTGGGTAAGTGTTACCTGCTGTGTTAGTAGTTGGTGTTACTGAAGATGGTTTAGCAGCTGATGATGAAGTTGAAGCAGCTGGTTTAGCAGCAGTTTGTGCTGGTGCACTTTGAGCTGGTGTTGCAGCTTGTTGTGCTGGCGCTGCTTGAGCTGGAGTTGAAGCTTGTTGTGCTGGTGCTGCAGCTGATGAATCTTGAGCTGAAGTATCTGTAGTTGTATCAGTTGTAGCTGTACCGTTTTGAACAGCAGCTTGTGCTTGTGCTACAGATTCAGCTTGTGCTTGTGCTTCAGCTTGTGCTTGTGCTTCGGCAGCAGCTTGTGCTGCAGCAGCTTCAGCAGCGGCTTGTTCAGCAGCTTCTTTTTGAGCTACAAGGTTAGCACGTTCATCTTCAGCAGTTGCCAATTGAGCAGAAAGATCCAATTGAGCAGCTTGCAATTCAGCTTGTTGTGTTGCCAAAGCAGCTTGGTTTTGTTCGATAGTTGCTTTGTTAGCAGCTACTGTATTGATAGCTTCTTGGTTTTCAGCTTGTTTTTGTTCAATTGCAGCTTTATCAGCTTCTTGTTCATCAAGCATTTTTTTGTTTGCAGCAACTACTTCACGAATTGCTTGAACACGGTTGATAGCATCAGAAACTGATTTAGAGTTCAAGATTGTGTTGATGTAGCTTGTAGCTGAAGCATTTTTTTGTGCGTTACGAGCTTGGTTTTTCAAAGTTTCGTTACGAGCAACAATTTTGCTTGAAAGAGCTTGAATTTCTTCACTTAATTTTTGAGATTCAGCTTCAAGTTGAGCATTTTGTGCTTCCAAATCAGCTTGTTGTGATTGAAGAGAAGACACTTGACTTTGAATAGCGTCAACTTTACTTTGAGCTGCAGCTTGTTCTGAAGTTAGGTTGCTGATTACAGCATCCTGTGCAGCAATTTGTGTATCATAATCGTCCGCATTTACAGTTACGGCCGCTGTTCCAAGTGTCACACCACTGACAAGAACAGCTGATAAAATTCTTTTTTTCATATTAATTAAACTACTCCTTTTTGATAAGACATTATTATTTTACCAAAAAATCACGCAATTAATATTACGTGATTGTTACATTTATGTTTTGTTATGGTAATCTAAGCGTTAAAATATACTTTTTTAAACAATTTCTGGAATATCAAATACAACAAAATGTTAAAAATAAGTGTAGGCGCAAAACTATATGCTATAAAATTAGCCATTGATAACGTTGTCATTCCTAATAAAACAGCTGCTGATTCTCCAACAATTTCAAACAAAAACAAAACAATAATATAGAAGGTTAATGTTTGAAAATTACTTGCAAAAATACTCTTAGTAATCTTATTAGTAAAAATTACTAAAACCGGTAGTAAGAAAACAACCAAACCAATTCGATTCAAGTAATAGATATCATATAAAGCACCTAAGACCAAGGCACTGAATAAGACAAAATGTTTATTCCTATCATGATAAAAATTAATAATTGCCAGCAAAAGTAGATGACTACTAATGGTTACATGATACGAGAAAACAGAACTCATCAAGTAAGAAAGCTGACCATCAATCAACATCAAGAGAAAAAGTAAAAAAAGTAAAAAGTATTTATTCTTAAAAAAAGCCACTTTAATCACCAACTATTGTTACATATGAGATATCAGAAAAATCTGCCGCAGGTGTTACATAAACAACACGTTCTAAATTCTCTGAACTGTTCTTCACACTTGAAACTGAGCCAACAGCAATATTTGCAACAGTATCACCATCAAGTCCACTTGTCACAACACTATCATTTCCATTAATATCAGTAGAAGAATTTAGATTCGAAACAACAAAACATTTCTTATCTGAATCATAAGATTCTAAAATTCCAAAAACATCACCTGAAGCAGTTGAAATTTTAACAGGAATACTAAAATCAGAACCATTTGCTAAAAGTGCAATACTTGAAGTAGTTGAAGAAACGTCAGTGACTACACCAATAAGTCCCCCATTTGACAAAGCAAGCATCTTTTTAGCAACATTATTATTTTTTCCTAACTTAACAGTCAAAGAATCATACCAAGAAACTGGGCTTCTAACAATAACTTTTCCTGTAGCAGAAAACTGAGTAGTAATAGATGATGATGCATTAATAGCACTATTTAATTGATCATTTTCAGATTTTAAAGAATCAATCACTTCACTCTGATTTTCAAGCTCTGCAACCTTTTTCTTTAACTTTTTGTTCTCAGAATAAGTATCAAAAAGATCGTGAATATCCTCATTAAGAGAATCTAAAGATCTAAAGGGAGCGGAAACAATAGAATCCACTCTTGCAACAACACTCCGAACTGGAGAAGTTACACTAGAAATAATTCCCTCATTCTTAAATAGAAATGCCAAAGAAAGACAGAGAACCAATAAAATCAACACAGCGAAGAAAACGAGACGAGAGATTCTTAATTTTTTCAAAATTGTGCACCAACTAACTTAGAATATAAAAATAAACGAGATATCAAAAGATAATCTCGTTTGTAAAATAGCACGGAGAATAAGGGATTCGAACCCTTGCGCCAGTTACCCGACCTAACGATTTAGCAAACCGTCCTCTTCAGCCTCTTGAGTAATTCTCCATTCCATGTATGGGCACAAGTGGACTCGAACCACCGACCTCACGCTTATCAGGCGTGCGCTCTAACCAGCTGAGCTATGCGCCCATGAAACTTGGAATAACCAATATAAATAAAAAATAAAAAGCGGGTGACGAGAATCGAACTCGCGACAACAGCTTGGAAGGCTGTAGTTTTACCACTAAACTACACCCGCATTTATTAAATTTTAAATGGCGCGAGACGGAATCGAACCGCCGACACATGGAGCTTCAATCCATTGCTCTACCAACTGAGCTACCGAGCCAAACTATTGCGGGAGCAGGATTTGAACCTACGACCTTCGGGTTATGAGCCCGACGAGCTACCGAGCTGCTCCATCCCGCGCTAACAATATTAAAGGAGGATGTGGGATTCGAACCCACGCACGCTTTTACACGCCTGACGGTTTTCAAGACCGTTCCCTTCAGCCGGACTTGGGTAATCCTCCATAATAAAAAGTTTCAAATCAATATGGACCTTGTAGGACTCGAACCTACGACCGCTCGGTTATGAGCCGAGTGCTCTAACCAGTTGAGCTAAAGGTCCAAAGTCATCCATATATCATCTATAGCGGCGAAGGGGATCGAACCCCCGACCTCCCGGGTATGAACCGGACGCTCTAGCCAGCTGAGCTACACCGCCATCAATCGGGAAGACAGGATTCGAACCTGCGACCCCTTGGTCCCAAACCAAGTGCTCTACCAAGCTGAGCTACTTCCCGAAATTATGCACCCTGCAGGATTCGAACCTGCAACCGCCTGATTCGTAGTCAGGTACTCTATCCAGTTGAGCCAAGGGTGCATCATAATATTAAATTGTATACTGCCGAGGACCGGAATCGAACCGGTACGAAGGTTACCCTTCGCAGGATTTTAAGTCCTGTGCGTCTGCCAGTTCCGCCACCCCGGCCTCTAACAAGCGAACGACGGGGTTCGAACCCGCGACCCCCACCTTGGCAAGGTGATGTTCTACCACTGAACTACGTTCGCATAAAGAGTATCCTATATGCCGGCTACATGACTTGAACACGCGACCCTCTGATTACAAATCAGATGCTCTACCAACTGAGCTAAGCCGGCAACTTCTTATTTAATGCGGGTTAAGGGACTTGAACCCCCACGCCGTTAAGCGCCAGATCCTAAATCTGGTGCGTCTGCCAATTCCGCCAAACCCGCATATTAATATGACCCGTACTGGGCTCGAACCAGTGACCCTCTGATTAAAAGTCAGATGCTCTACCAACTGAGCTAACGAGTCAAACGGTCCCGACGGGAATCGAACCCGCGATCTTCGCCGTGACAGGGCGACGTGATAACCGCTACACCACGGGACCTTTTGGTTTATATACCATTGTTAATGGGAGTTAACGGGATCGAACCGCTGACCCTCTGCTTGTAAGGCAGATGCTCTCCCAGCTGAGCTAAACTCCCTTTTGCTAAGCGACTACCATATCTAACAGGGGGCAACCCCCAACTACATCAGGCGTGCTAGGGCTTAACTTCTGTGTTCGGCATGGGAACAGGTGTATCTCCTAGGCTATCGTCACTTAACTATGATTGA